>NZ_JADYTX010000039.1 GCF_021531475.1 Fusobacterium perfoetens
AGCGTTCAATGTCGCTTTATAAATCTAATTTTTCTCCATAATTTCCGTAATTTTTAATCTATATTCTTTTTAATAAAAAATGTAACAGTCTGTTTTTACTAATCTTTTATAGTCATAGCTTTTTTAACATCAGCTAGTTTTTCTGGTGCAAGATAATTAACTAATGCAAGACCAAAATCAATAGAATATCCAGCTCCACTACCAGTTATAAGATTTTTATCAATTACAACAGGTTTGTCATAGATATTACATTTTTTTCCTACTAATAAGTCATAACAACCAAAGTGAAGAGTTACATCTCTACCATCAAGTAAACCTTTTCTACCAAGAGAAGAAGGTGCTCCACATATAGCTCCTACCAATTTACCATTTTCTAAATAATATTTAGCTAAAGCCATAGCTTTTTCAGATTTTAATAAATTTTCATATCCAGGGTATCCACCAGGGAAAACTATTCCATCACCATCAGTATAGTCTTCACTAGATAAAAGTCTATCAGCTTTTACCAAAATATTGTGAGAAGAAGATACTTCTAAATCATCATTAAGAGATAGTGTAACAACCTCTATACCAGCTCTAGTCATAATATCAACAGGTGCTAAAGCCTCTATAACTTCAAATCCATTTGCTAACAAAACATAAACTTTTTTCATAAGTTATCCTCCATAAGAATATATTTTTAAAGCTCTATAATATAAGTATATAATTTTTTTTAGAAAAAATCAAAAAAATTTAAAATTTTACAAAAAATTATAAAAAAATGTAGGTTCTTAGATAGAAATATTTTAATAAAAACTATAAGTCCGATAAAAAACATATAATATATTATCCTTTTTAAAATAGAAAAATAAAATTTCGGTAAATAAAAAAGAGCTGTCAAAAGTAAATTTTTCAACAACTCTTAATTTATAAAATATAGTTATTAAGAAAAGATTTATACAAAAACATTAACTTCTTTACCATTAGTCAAAGTTAAAATATACCAAGTAAGATTTGGATACATTGGTGCATCTCCATTGTCTTGAACATCATCAACTAAATCACAATTTTTTAGTTCTTCAAGTTGCTCTTCTGTAATTGGCATAGCGTTAAATTCCATTAAATCTTCAAAAGTCATAATAAAGCCTCCTTTAAATGATAAGAATATTCTATCACTTTTTAAACTTAATTACAATATAAAAATAACTTTAAAAAATCCCTTGAAAATGGTATAATATGATATAGATATCTCGTTAGTAAGGAGGTAATAATAATGAAGAAAATAATATCTATTTTAATAATAGCAATGTCAACAATGGCTCACGCTAGTTGGTGGGGCAGACTAAGTACAGGAGAGAGAGCTGGTATAATCGGTGGTACTATGCTTTTGATGAACAGTGGTTACCAAGGCAGTGAACTTCAACATCAAAGAGATTTGGAGAGAATAGACACAGAAATCAGAAGAGATTACGAAAGAAAAGCTGTTATAGAAAATGCTCATAGAAAATATCGTAATAATGTTGGAGTACCAGTACGTTTACAATCACCAGATTATTATGGTGGAGAAATCTATCACAAAGCATCTGGACAAAGAGGAAAAGTAATTTATAACGATGGACAAAAACAAATTATCCGTTTAGATAATGGAATGAACGTTATCGTCGAATAAGTTAGCTTTTCTTGACTTTTTAGTAAAAATATATTATAATTTGGTTAGTAACATAGACTGAATTTAGATAAAAAGATAAGAAAGTGTGCCGACTTTCTTATTTTTTTTAATTATTTTATCAACTAATCTTCCACAAAAATTATCTTCAAGTGGAGATTTTTTTATACCTATAAAAAAAGAGGCTAGAATTTATCTAACCTCATATTTTATAGTGAGCTATGATCTTAATGCTAGTGGCATTAAAATATAAATATAATTTGGATTATCATATTCAGTTATTTTAAACATTGATGAAGCATTTAACCCTTCAATGATAGTATTTTTAGAGATATTATTTAAAAATTCCAATAAGAACTTAGTATTTAAAGAACCTTTAAAGTTTTCTCCAGTTTTTATCATATTAACTTTTTGACTGATTTTTCCTTTTCCAGAATGTGATTGTATAGTTAATATATTATTTTTAAAATCAAATATAGCTCCATATTTTGCCTCATAACTTGTTTTAGCAACAGTTATAACTTTTTTAAGAGAGCTTTTTAACTCCTCAGTGTTAAATTCCATATTTTTATCAAAGTTATTAAAAGATAAAATTTGTTGGAAGTTAGGGAAATTAAGTTCTATTGTTCTTGTAGAATAATATGTATTTTCCCAAACAAATATAAGATGTTTATCACTATATCCAACAATCATTTCTTGTTCGCTATCTTTTATAAGTTTTGTAAAAGAGTTTACACTATCAAGTGGAATAGAGAAAGCTTTCTCCTCTTTACATTGATTTTGTTCTTTTAAGTAAGCAAGTCTATAAGAATCGCTTGAAACAAATTCTATATTATCGCTATTAAATAAAACTCTTATACAGTTTAGAGCCAGATTGTCAGTAGTTGGATAAGCACAGAATTTACATCTTTCAAGACCTTGATTAAATTCTCCAGCTTTTACAGTTGCTATTTGTTTAAACTCCTCTTTTTCAACAATTGGATAATCTCTACCATCTAGTGTAACAAATTCTCCTTGATGAATAAATAGTGAGTTATCTTTTGAAGATATTTCTATCTCCTCTTCATCTAAAAGTTTTATATATTCAAGAATAAGTTGAGATTTTACAACTACAACTCCCTCTTCTTCTACTTTACCATTTACAACTTTTATTAGATTTGATTCTAAACAAGTTCCGATGAAAGTTATATTTTCTTTTGTAGCTTGTATCTTAAGTCCTGCAATTATAGGTTTAATAGGATTTTCTTTTAATATAAGAGAAAAAGCTGATAATACATTTATAAACTCTTCTCTATTTATAGTAAATTTCATTTTATCACCCTGTTATATATTTTTTATTAGAAACCACCTTTAATTTTTTCCCAATATTTATTTTGCATTGGAAGTGTAGCAGTAGTATCTCTAAGTAATTGACATTTTTCTAAATCTTCTATATTAAATAGAGGTTTTTCTTTTGTAAGTTCTCTTGCTGGCACGTTGATTGATGGTAATACTAAGTAGTCAGCAATCATAGCATAAACTTCTGGTTTATGGATATATTCCATAAATTTGTGAGCTGCCTCTTTATTAGGTGCAGTTTTTAAAACTACAAAAGCATCAAGAGAGAAAAGTCCACCTTTTTCAGGAACTATAAAATCAGTAGTAGCTTTTTGTTCTTCAGTAAGTTCCATATAGATATTTTCTCCATAACCTTGTACAACCCAGAAATCTTCACTAGCAAAGTTTTTACCAAAAGATTCAGAATCAAATTTTGCTATATTTTTCTTCCAAGAATTTATTTTTGCCTCAGCCTCTTTAAATGCTTTTTCATCAGCCACAGTTTGAGGATATCCACACATTGAAAGAGCAGAACCCATAACCTCTCTCATATCATCTAAAAGAGTCATTTTTCCTTTTAAGTCTTCTCTATCATAGATAGTGTAATCTCTTGGATAATCTTTTACATATTTTGTATTAACAGCGATTAATGTAGCACTAACAGCATAAGGAACTGTGTAGTCGTTGTTTTGGTCAAACACTGTTAATTTTTGTAAGATTGATTTATCTAAGTTATCAAAAGTAGATATTTTTGTTTTATCTATTTTATCTAACATTCCTTCGTTTATCATAATTTCTACATAGTCAGGTGATGGCATAACCAAATCATACCCAGTGGCTCCAGCTTTTAATTTAGTAAACATCTCTTCGTTTGTAGAATAAATATCTTCCATAACTTTAATACCAGTTTCTTTTTCAAATCCTTCAAATACTTCAGTAGGAATATATTCAGCCCAGCTATAAACATGAAGAACATTTTTGTTTTGTTCCTCTGAACCTCCACAAGATACTCCAACCATAGCTATTGTCCCAGCTAAAAGGATTTTAGAGAATGATTTTAAAATCTTTTTTTTCAATTAAGCAATACCTCCTAATAATTATTTGTTATATACTAAAAATATTATACACTAAATTTCTTCTTTACACAAGGAAAATAATTTATGAAGAATAACATCATATAAAAAAATATTTATCAAGAAAAAAACTTTACAATCTCTAAAAATTTTAGTAAAATATAATGCAGAGATTTTTTTTATTAAGAGGTGGTTAATTTTTATGGACACGAGTTCCTTGTGTAGCAATATGACTTAGAAAATCTCTTTATCATCTTTTATGATAGATAAGGAGAGATATTATTTATTGTGAAAGGTGGCTTTTTTTATGATACAAATTACAAAAACAAATGAAAAAGGTAAGTTGGATTATATTTATTTTAAGAATGATGAAGATGATGTAGTAAATTATGAAATTCTTAAAGAAAAAAATACTTGGATAAATCTAACTGCCCCAACAGAAGAAGAAATAGAGGCTTTGGAAATAGTTCTTGATATTCCACAAGAACATTTGAGAGCAGCCTTAGACGAAGAGGAAAAATCTCGTTTAGAGATAGATGGAGATATCATCTTGATTATTATAGATATTCCTATTCATAATGATGGAGATGATAAATGTTCATTTACTACTATTCCTCTTGGTATAATATTACTTCAAGATAATATTATCACAGTTACAATTGACAAATTCCCATTGATTGACGAATTTATCAAAGGAAAAGTAAAAGAATTTTTTACATTCAAAAAAACTAGATTTATATTACAACTTCTATTCAGAAACACATCATACTATCTATATTACCTAAGACAAATCGGTCGTGTTAGTGATGTAGTAGAAAGTCGTTTAAAGAAAAATCTTGAAAATGACGAGCTTATGTTACTTCTTGAACTTGAAAAATCTCTAGTTTACTTTACTACCTCTTTAAAATCAAATGAGGCAGTTCTTGATAGACTTATGAGAATGCAACTTGTAAAAAAATATCCAGACGATATGGAACTTTTGGACGATATAATCATTGATACAAAACAGGCTATTGAGATGGCAAGTATTTATTCAAGTGTCCTTGTTAGTACTCGTGATGCTTTCTCAACAATTATGTCAAACAACCTAAACAACGTAATGAAAAGATTAACTTCTATCACAGTTGTTCTAGCTGTTCCAACTATTATTTCTGGAATATGGGGAATGAACGTTTTTGTTCCATTTAGTGAAAGTCCATTTGGATTTTTAAGTGTTATAATTATCTCTGTGATACTAAGTATACTTATTGCACTATGGCTATCTAAAAATAAAATGTTATAATATAAAAAAAGCTGGGTTTATGCAACCCAGTTTTCTTTTTGATTATCATTTTTTTCTTTATTTGTCAAGCTGTCATATTTTCTTAAAATATACCCTCCAAAGAAAAGAGGAAATAGGAAAATATATATGCAAAGGCAAACAATAAAATTAATAATTCTCTGTTTTTTCATTTTTACCTTCTTATATAAATTGTTTGTTAAGTTTTCTTATAGCTCTTAAAACTTCTTTGTTGTTATTTGCTTTGTTGTAAAGAGATAAGAACCAGTTAAGTTGTTCTTCATCTATTTTTAAATTTTCCATTATATATTTTTCCAACTGTTTAACCTCTTCTGGAAAAAGATTTATTCTTGTAGTGTTGTTAATCTCAAGAACTGTTTTTCCACCACCGAAATAAAGTAAAATTCTTTTCCAGTTTTCTATTAAATCAACTTTTCTTAAAAGCATAATAATTGTATAATTAAGTTCTGGGATATTTATATATCCTTTTCTTCTTAAAAAGTTTCTAATCTCAGAGCTATCTTTTTTAGTTTCACTTAAAACCTCTCCAGCTTTTTTCATATTCATTATCTTTGGAAGTTTTGAAGTTTTATTTTTAGTTTTTAAATATTTTGATAAAGGAACAACCTTTGAAACATTAAAGAACTCCACTGCAAATTCATTAAAAGTATAAATCTCAGGTACTTCTCCCTTTTCTATATAGTCAATATATTTGTCTAACTTATTAAAATCAACCATTTAGAATCTCCTTGTCTTGTAATATATGTTGTAGATTATATCACGATTTATAAAGAAAAGCAAAAAAATCTAGCTCTTAATCTTCATTTTTTTCATAAGAAGCTTATCTTCAGATGAAACTCTTAGGGATTCGATTATTTTTTGAAGAGCTTTGTTGTATGTCCAAGGATCTAGATTTTCTCTATTATCATTTAGAAATTCTAAAGTTTTATCTCTTTCTTTTACAAATAAAATAGATATAAGCCAAGCTAGTGCCATTTTTACATAATATTCATCTGACCTTACTTCAAGACAAATTTTAAAAATATCGTCTAAGTATCTCCCTTCTATATAATAATCTAAAAGAGTTACAAGCCCAACTCTTACAACCCAAGGATTTGCTGATTTATGGAAATTTTTTAGAAGAAAAAAATGCTTATCTTTATTTTTATTTATAATTTTAAGATTTCCTACCACTACATCACAAACAGCCCAAGAATCTACATACTTATAATAAAAATCTAAAAGATATGGCTCAATCACAGAATAATCTTCCTTAACATAAGAAAGAACAAGCCCTTTTAAAACTTTTTCTTCATAGATATCATTTATAGGAAGTTCTACAAATTTTCTCCAATCTCCTTTGGCAATTTCTTTAGCTATCTTTTTTATAATTGGTGTCCTTATACCAATAACTTTATTTGATGGGAGATTTAAAATTTTGGCATGTCTTTCTAAATCCCAAATCTTATCTTGTTCACCCCATAGATAAACTAAAAACTCCTTATAAGTTTCACTATTCCACTCAATATTTTTTAAATCCATTTTTTATTCCTTAAAATTTTCCGTAGTGTACTTTTGATAAATCTATATCTTTTTCAGTGTAACTTGGCTTTTCCTCGTCAGCATATCCTAAAGCTATAAAGCAAAGAACTCTGTAATTTTCAGGAAGTCCCACTATTTTTGAAAATAGTTCATCTGATGGCTCATTATTAGGACTAAATCTATCTCTAAGTTGTAGCCAACAACTTCCAAGTCCCATTTCATGTGCTTTTAATTGAATTGTATAACCTGCTATTGAAGAATCTTCTATCCAAGTTCCTGCCTTTGTAGTATCACATACAACAGCTATTCCAGCTTGAGCAGTTTCTAAAAATCCCGCTCCTGCTTTTTTAATTCCTATTAATTTTTTTACATCTTTTTCATTATTAAAAACTATAAATTCACAAGCTCTTGCATTGTGTCCTGTAGGTGCTACTATTGCCACCTTTAAAAGTTCATCTAGTTTTTCCTTTTCAACTGGTATATCTTTATATTTTCTTATACTTCTTCTTGACATAAAATTCATAATATCATCTCCCATTTTTATTTTTTACTAATATTAATTTTATTTTCAAACCGTGACAAATTGTCACACTTTCATTTACTACTCAAATTATATCATAAAATAAAATTCTCAACCAATTTTATTTTTTAAATTATATTCTTAAAAAGTCAAATATATGATACAATATTATGTAGAAAAAATTTAAGGAGAGGTTAATGAAAGAGGAAACTAATTTAACAAAAGAATTTGAAAGTTACAAAAATTATATACTCTCTCTACCTAAAGAAGATATTTTTAAAAGAGCTTTTGAAATCAATTTCTACACAGAAGTATATAACTATCTTAAATATCTCCCACCAGAAGATGTTGAGAAATATAGAATAAAAGAGCTATATATGTGGGAGCTTTTTAATTTTTTTATAGATTGTGAAGAATATAACTACAGTATAAATGATTCAAATGGAATTTTAAAACTTGTAGATGATTTTAATAAGTTGAAAGGATAAAAATGAGATTAGATAAATTTTTAACAGAATGTGGGTTAGGGAGTAGAAGAGAGGTTAAAAATTTGATTGACAGCAAAAAAATATCTGTTAATGGAAATTTTAAAATTTCTTCAAAGGATAATATAGATGAGAATAAAGACATCATAAAATATGAAGAAAATATCTTATCATATAAAGAGTTTAGATACTATATTCTTAATAAAAAATCTGGCTATGTAACAGCAGTGGAAGACCCAAGAGATAAAACAGTAATGGATCTTCTGCCAGACTGGGTAATAAAAAAAGATTTAGCACCTGTTGGTCGTTTGGATAAAGATACAGAGGGACTTTTGTTACTTACAAATGATGGGCAACTTAATCACAAACTTTTATCTCCAAAAAGCCATGTTGATAAAACATATATCGCCCATACAGAAAAAGATTTTGACGAAAATGATTTGGAAAAATTAAGAAATGGTGTTGATATAGGTGGATATATAACAATGCCAGCTGAGGCAAAAAAAATCGGTGAAAAAATACTTTCTCTAACTATCAGAGAGGGAAAATTCCACCAAGTAAAAAAAATGGTTGAGGCAATAGATAATAAAGTAATCTACCTTAAAAGAATATCTTTTGGGAAATTAGTTCTAGGAGATATGGAGCTTGGAGAGGTAAAAGAGATAAACTTAGAAGATATAATATAAATTTAAAGAGGAGGGATAATCTTGGATTTTGATTTAATAAATAGAAATTCTAATGAAGTTACTACCAGACGTCGTAAAAAAAGAGATAAAGAGAATAAAAAATCTATATTTGAAATCTATAGAAGTGAAAAAACGATGAAAGATTATCTTTTCTATCTAAATAATTTTTTACTTTTTGTTTATGACAATGGAGAGCCAATCCAAAAAGATGAGGTTATAGAACTTATGTCAGATATAACAGAGGAGGATATTGAGGACTATCTTTCTCATCTTTTATATGAAAGAAATCTAAAAAAAACTTCTGTTAATAAGATTATGTCGGCTCTTAAATCTCTGTACAAGGAACTTGAAAAATATAATATTCAAAATCCACTAAAGCATATTAAACTTTTTAAAACTGGAAGAAATCTTGATAATATTTTAAAAGTTTCCTATGAAGATATAAAAAATATTCTGAAAAATTATAAGGTTACTGGGGAAAAAGAGTATAGAAACACAATTATTATGTACACACTTTTTTATACAGGAATGAGAAGTCAGGAACTTTTGGATTTGGAATATAGAAATATTTTAAAAAGAGATGAGGACTATTTTATAAAAATAGAAAAATCTAAAAGTGGTAAGGAACTTTATAAACCTATTCACCCTACTCTTGTGGAAAAATTAAAAGAGTTTAAAGATTATATAATGAAGATGTATGGATTTTCATCTGAGGATATGGAAGAGAGATTTGTTTTTTCTAGCCACTATGAAAAAAATACTAAACTTTCTTATAAGGCTTTATACAATATAATTCAAGATATGGGAAAAGTTGTGGGGCTTGATATCAGTCCACATAATATAAGACACGCAATAGCCACAGAACTTTCATCAAATGGAGCTGACCTTTTGGAAATTAGAGATTTTCTTGGACATTCAGATACAAGGGTTACTGAGATTTATATCAATGCAAAATCTTTACTTGATAAAAAAGTTATATCAAAAATACCAGAATAAAATATAAATGGGAGAGTTATTATGAGTTTACAAAGTGTTAAAGACTATTTTAAAGAAAATAATTTACCCTTAGAGGTAAGTGAAACAGAAAAAGAAACAGGTACAGTGGCTGAGGCAGCTGTGGCTTTTGGAATAGAAGAGGACGAGATTGCAAAAACTATGAGTTTTGTCTTAAAAAGTGGAGAGTGTATCTTAATTCTTATGAAAGGAACAGCTAGAGTTGATAATAAAAAATTTAAAGAAAACTTCAAAGAAAAAGCTGTAATGGTGCCTTTTGATAGAGTAGAGGAACTTACTGGTCATATTCCAGGTGGAGTTTGTCCTTTTGGATTAAAAAAAGATTTAAGAATATTTTTAGATAAAACTTTAAAAGAATTTGATATTGTTTATCCAGCTGGAGGTACACCACATTCGGCGGTAAAAATCACTGTTAATATGCTAGCTGATGTAACCAAAGGTCAATGGATAGATGTTACAAAATAATATTAAGGAGAATTTATGCTACAAATAAATAGTAAAGATAATAATCTTTTTAAAAGAATAAAAAAATTAAAACAGAAAAAATATAGAGAGCAGGAGAGACTTTTTTTAGCAGAGGGGATAAAATTTTTAGATTTTTTAAAAACTCCAGAATTTATTTTTATAGATGGGGATTTTGATTATTCTTCTATTCAAGAAAGACTTGATAGATTTTCTTCAGAAAAATATATTCTATCTTCCCAACTTTTTAAACAACTAACTTCTCAAGAACATTCACAAGGAGTTATATTAGTTTATAGTTACGAAGAATATTCTCTTGATGACTTAGAAGATAATATAGTTGTTCTCGACAAAGTTTCAGACCCAGGAAATCTTGGAACAATTATAAGAACAGTTGATGCAAGTGGATTTAAAGATATAATTTTAACTACTGGTAGCGTTGATTGTTTTAATGAAAAAACTATAAGAAGTACAATGGGATCTATCTTTAATGTAAGAATATCTTATCTTGATGAAGATAAAATGATAGAACTTTTAAGAGAAAAAAATTATAAACTTATAGCCACTGCTTTAGATAAAACTTCTGTTCCTTACACAGAGATGACGTTGGCTAATAAAAATGCCATTATATTTGGTAATGAGGGAAATGGAATAGGAGAGAAACTTTTAAAAGAGGCTGATGAAAAAGTTATAATTCCAATCTATGGAACTGCTGAGTCTTTAAATGTGGCTATGGCTTGTGGAATTATAATCTATAAAGTAAGGGAACTTTTAAAATAACTAACTGAAAATACAAAGTCTTAACGTTATAGTTGTGGGAAAAATAGCTAAGGGCTAAAATTTTAAGGAGGATTATTATGAAAAGACCAAATTTATTTTATCACGCAACAAAGGAGTTATCTCAAGACGCATTTTTGTGTTATGTTTTTTCTTATTTTAATGAGGAGTATAAAAATTCTTATCCAAAAGAGTATGAATTTTCAAAGCTTTTCATTAAAGAGATTTTTAAAAGATTGAATATTAATATTGAACCTAAAAAGCTAGAAATAAAAAGACAACATCTAAATATAGATATACTTTTAATAGTTAATGATTTAATCTATATTGTAATTGAGGATAAAATTCACGCTACTGAAGGAGACAAACAAATAGAAAAATATAAGGAAAAAGTATCTATTGAATATAAAGTGAATGAAGAAAATATTTATTCATTATATTATAAAACTGGTGATGAAAGTTATCGTTCTTTGGAAAATAAAAAAAGCTATAATAATTTTATCTATATGATGAGAGAGGATATAATCTCTATCTTTGAAAATTATACTGGGGATAATATAATAATCTTAGACTATATTGAAAATTTAAAATCTATGGAAGAAGAGAGAAATAATTTTAGAAATATAGACTTAAGAAAAGAAAAACTATCTTGGAATGAAATAGTAGGATTGTATAATCAAATTGATAAAGAGTTTTATTCTTTAAAAGAAAATGGAAATTTTCCTAAAGACTCTAATGGAGAGGAAAATTTTTTCAATTGGGGAGATGTTCATAATCAAGGTGGCAATTTTTTAGCTTACTACCTTTATGAAGGTTTAAGATACGAAAAATATCATTTTTATCCTCAAATAGAGGCTAATGAAAATTATTTTAGATTAGTAATTAAATCAAATCCTTGGAGAAAAGAACTAGAAGAACAATTTGATTTAGATAAATTATATAAATCTTTAGAAATTCTTAAAAAACATTTCGGAAATTCCATTGAAAAACCTAAAAGATTTAAAGCGAAATCTGAAACAATGACAGTTGGAGTTTTTAATGATTGGTTAGTTTTAGATGAGAATGGACATATTAATACAAAAGAAACTGCATTAAATATCAATGAAAAATTTAAAATTCTTATTAGTTTAAAAGAGGAACTCAAAGATTTAATATAAAGTTCTACAAAATTATATTTTTTTATTTGACTATTTGCTCTATTAAAGATATAATATATCTTGTATTAAACATGAAAAATATTTAGGGTGATGTTATGATAAATTTTCCTTTAGAACTTTATGCAAGTTATATTGATAAATACTCAGAAATCAAAGAAGAACGTAAGAAATCTATTCTTAAATTAGGTGGAGAACATAAATTTCTTGATAAAAAAATTTCTCGTTTTCCAGCTCCATTTCTTCTTCAAGATGACGAGAAAGAGCAATTAAAAAATATTATCAGTAGAAAGAAAATTATTGAAAAGGAACTTACTGAGTTATACAGAGAATTTATCACTTACAAACTATATGACATAGTTATCAACAACGAACAAAACAAATATTATGGAAATATAAAAGATAAATTTACAGAAAGTATCGTAGAATATTTAAAAAAAGAATTAGATTTGGAAAAATTTGAATATTTTGAGCTTTCTATCATTAGACAGATAATAGACGTTTCTCAACATATAGTTTCATCTACTATGTATAGTCCATATTATATAGAAAAAGAAAATTAATTTAAAAAGGAAGAGAGAAATAAAAACTCCCTTCCTTTTCTTATTTTTAATTTTGTGGTACTTCGTTAATAAGTTCTTTCCCCTCTGCAAAATCTTTTATATTATCAAGAGTAGTTTTTGTTATAGCCTCAACAGCCTCCTCAGTAAAATATGCTTGATGTGAAGTGATAAGAACATTGTGGAATGATAAAAGTCTTCCAAGAATATCATCTTCTATAACTTTGTTAGACATATCCTCAAAGAAATATTCCTCTTCTTCTTCGTAAACGTCTAAAGCAGCAGAACCGATTTTTTTATCTTTTAAAGCCTCAATCAAATCAATAGAATCGATAAGCATTCCTCTACCAGTATTAACAATCATTACTCCATCTTTCATCTTGTTCATAGATTCACGATTGATAATATATTTTGTTTCTTTTGTAAGTGGACAGTTTAAAGAGATTATATCTGATTCTTTATAAAGTGTATCTAAATCTACAAATTCAAATCCAAGTTCTTTGGCAACTTTTTCATTTGGGTATGGGTCATAGGCAATAACTTTAGTTCCAAAACCTTTTAATATTTTTATAAGAATTTGTGCAATTTTTCCAGCTCCGATTATACCAACAGTTTTTTTATAAAGGTCAAATCCCATAAATCCATTGATAGAGAAATTTCCCTCTCTAGTACGAACATAGGCTTTGTGAATTTTTCTATTAAGAGCTAGTATCATTCCAACAGTATACTCTGCTATGGCATAAGGGGAATAAGCTGGAACTCTTACAACTTTAAACCTATCATTTATATCTTTCAAAGAAACATTATTAAATCCTGCACATCTCATAGCAAGAAGTTTTACTCCATTTTCAGCCATCATATCAATAACATTTTTATTTATAGTGTCATTTGTAAAAGCACAAACTACTTCATACCCTTTTGACAGATCAACTGTTTCTTCATTTAATTTTTCTTTTAAAAATTTCATCTCTATATTATAATCTTTTCCATATTTTCTAAAAAATTCTTTGTCATACTCCTTAACATCATAAAATATCGCTTTTATATTTCTCATTATTTCCTCCTATTAAATATTTTGTTTTTCAATTAATTTTAACACAAAAATATGATAATTACTAGAAAAACTTATTTTTTTAGTCAAGAATTATATATAAGAACTATTTTAAATATTTTAAGACTATTTTAATACAAAAAATTTTTCTCACTCTGCCATTAAAATAAAAAAACAAAAGGGGCTGTTGCATTTTTTATTAAAAAGAATATAGATTAAATCCTATAAAATAAAACTTAAAAAATTATAAAATTATATATTAAAAATTACGTAATTTATGGAAAAAATCTAGAGATAGCAAGTGATGTTGAACGCTAAAAAACGACACTGTTTGAACGAAGTGAGTTTGTCGTTTTTAGTGAAACGAACTTAGCTAAATCAGATTTTTGGAATATGAAGTAATTTTTAAATACATAAGTTTTATTTTAATCTGTAATAATTTTTAATCTTATATTTCAAAATAAGCAATAGTCCCATTTTATATTATTTATTTTTATTTTCTTTTAATATATCTCTAATTTCTTTTAAAAGTATCTCTTCTGGTGTAGGTTTTGGAGCTGGTTTAACAGCCTCTTCTTTTTTCATAAGTTTATTTATTACTTTTACCATAAAAAATACACATACACAGATTATTAAGAAATTTATAATATTTTGTAGAAATTGTCCATATTTAACAATAACTGGTTCAGCTCCAGCAACACTTGATGGTATAGTAAATTTCAGTGAAGAAACATCTATCTTTCCAGTTATAATTCCAATCACAGGCATAATAATATCATTTACCATACTAGTAACGATTTTACCAAAAGCTCCCCCAATTATAACCCCAACTGCCATATCAAGGGCATTTCCACGAACAGCAAACTTTTTAAACTCTTGAATAAAACTCATATAAAATCATCTCCTCTGTAATTAAAAGTTTTTTATAATTTCTTCATTTAATTCTTTTAAAAGAGCTTTTACAAGTTCTAATGTAGATTCATAATCTTCTAAAGATACAAAACCGTGATGAGAATGAGCATATCTTGTAGGAACTCCCAATACAACAGTAGGGATTCCTAAATTTTCAAGATGGATTTTACCTGCATTAGTTCCTCCACTTTCTCTTACAGTTTCTTGATATTTAATATTATATTTTTTTGCTGTATCTTTTATAAATTTTACAAATCTTGGATTAGCTATCATAGTTGGATCAATGTGACGAATTTGAACTCCATTTCTTAAACCACCTTGACTTGTATATTTATTTCTAAAAGTATCATCAGCAGGTGGAGCTTCAAGAACTATTGCTAAATCTGGACAAACTCTTTGAGAACTTACAATAGCTCCTCTAAGTCCTACTTCCTCTTGTGAAGATAAAACTCCAGCAATATGAACATTTAAACTTTCCATATGATTTTTTAAATCTTTCATTACTTCAGTTATAATTGCACAACCTACTCTATCGTCAAAAGCTTTTCCTAAAAATAATTTAGAGTCTTCTAAATATTCACACTCTACATCTGGAACAATAGGAGAACCTATCTCAATTCCTTTTTCTATTGCCTCATCATATGAGAAAACTCCCACATCGACAAACATATCTTTTAATTCCATCTTACCATCACCTTTTAAAAAGTGAACTGGAGTAGATGAGATTATTCCTTTTAGATATTTTCTATTACTAGTTAAAACTTTTACTTTGTGAGCTTGTACTTGTTGAGAACTCCAACCACCGATTGGAACAAATTTTAAAAGTCCATTCGCTTCAATACTTTGAACCATAAATCCAACTTCATCAGAGTGAGCCTCTAACATAACTAAAGGTTTTTTTCTATTTTCTTTAGGAATATTATTTATATATAGGTTATTCATTGAATCTCTCTCTACATTATAAATATCATTTACTTGATTTTTTACAATCTCCAAAACATTATCTTCAAATCCAGAGATTCCCTCTGCATTACTTAATTTTTTTATAAGTTCTATTCTTTCAAATTTTTCCATTTTACCACCTTTAATAAAAAAAGTTGTTACAATCAATAAATAAAATTGTAACAACCTTTATAAAATTTTTTAATAAACTTATTTAAGAGTAACTCTCATTAATAAATCTCCGGGTTTTACTTGCCCTTTTGCTACAACTTCTATTGATTCTACTGCGTCCATATTAGTTATAATTATAGGAGTTTTTACTGATGGAGCTTTACTTTTTACTAATTCTAAATCATATTCTACTAATTTATCTCCTTTTTTAACTCCTCCACCTTCTGCTACTCTTGTTAATCCTTCTTTGTTAAGTTTAACAGTGTCAACACCAAAGTGAATTATCATCTCTAGTCCACTTGGAGATTCTATACTTACAGCGTGGTTAGTTTCAAATATATCTATATCTCCGTCAACTGGTGCATATATTGCTCCTGGAGCTGGATCGATAGCACAACCGTCTCCTATCATTTTTTGTGAAAATGCATCATCTGGTACTTCTTCTAATCCTATAACTGTTCCTGCTAGTGGAGAGAATATCTCTACAACTTTTTTTTCTTTTTTAGGTTTTAAAAAATCAAATAATCCCATTTTTTACTTCTCCTTTTAAAATTTAAAATTGAATATAAGTAATTATCTCATATTTAAAAAAATAATTCAAGATTTATTTAGAAACCACGTCTCATCATTTTTCTCATGCACTCTCTGTATTTTTTAAAATCATCATCAGAACTTTTATTTTTTGCTTTTCTTTCTCTAACCTCGTCGTCATATTTAGTTATCACTTTTTTTAATATTTCTTTTCTTTTGTTAGTAATCATCATAGTCTTCACACTCCTTAATTGGCTGTTTTATCAACTTTTGTTGACAATCAAGAAATTTAAAAATTTTTCTTAATACTATTATACAACATAAAATCAAAAAATCAATCCTTTTTTATATATAAAACAAATAAAAAACTTGCTTTTTATAATATTTTTTAATTATAACACAAAAATATTTATTTTTTACAAGAAATATGATAATATATCCTCAACAAAATATAAATTTAAAATTTTAGGAGGTCTTATATGGAAATTCCCTCGGTCAATGGACAGATTATATCTAATCTATTCTTTTTAGCTTTTTTAACTTTGGTAAATGCCTTTTTCTCTTGTACAGAGATGGCAGTGGTATCTGTAAATAAAAATCGTATGGGTATGCTAGCAGAGAAAGGAAATAAAAAAGCAAAGTTAATATTAAAACTTTTGGAAGAGCCAACAAACTTTTTATCAACTATTCAAGTGGCTATTACACTATCTGGATTTTTTGCCAGTGCATCAGCTGCTACTAACTTTTCTTTTGTAGTTGAAAACTGGTTAAACCCATTTAATATTCCTTACACAAAAGAGATTTCGTTGGTACTTGTAACAGTTGTCTTATCATTTTTTACTTTAGTTTTTGGAGAATTAGTTCCTAAAAGGGTGGCTTTACAGAGAGCTGAATCAATAGCACTTTTTTCTGTAAAAATAGTTTATCTTATATCTAAGATAGTTCTACCTTTTATAAAACTTTTATCATTTTCTACAAACTTAGTTTTAAAAATCTTAGGAGTTAATCTTGAAAATATTGAAGAAAAAGTTTCTGAAGAGGAGATTAAATCTTTGATAGAAGTTGGACAAAGGCACGGAGTTTTTAATGAAACTGAAAAAGAGATGATTACATCAGTTTTATCTTTTGATAATAAAATTGCTAGAGAGATTATGATTCCTAGAAAAAATGTTTACTCTATAAATATTGATACACCTTTGACGAATTATTTAGATGAGCTTTTAGAGGAAAAACATTCAAGAATACCTGTTTATCAAGGAGATAAAGACAATATAGTTGGAATATTATATCTAAAAGATTTTATAGTTGAGGCTCGTAAAAATGGTTTTGAAAATGTAAATATAAGTTCTATAATGAAAAAGCCATATTTTGTTTTGGAAAATAAAAATATAGATGTTCTATTCAAAGAGTTTCAAAAAAGAAAAATCTTCATGGCTATATTGGTTGATGAATATGGTAGCTTTGTAGGAATAGTAACTATGGAGGATATAATCGAAGAGGTAATGGGAAATATTCAAGATGTCTATGATGAAGAAGACCCACTTTTAGAGAAATTATCTGAGTATACTTATTTGGTAGATGGATTTTATTCATTAAATGATCTTAATTCTAAACTTGGACTTAAGATTGACAATGATGAGTTTGATACAATTTCAGGATTTGTTATTGATTTAATTGGAAGAATACCTGAAGAAAATGAAAAGCTACAAGTAAATTATAAAAATCTTTCTTTCCAAATCTTATCTGTAAAAGAAAAATGTATAGATAAAATAAAAATGACTATCTCTCCTGATATGGTAGAGGAAACTTCTGAAGAAGAACTATAATATTTAAGTCTTGCTTAGGCAGGACTTTTTTTAATAATTAAAGCTAGACATATAATTATTGTCGTGATAAAATATTCTGTGATTAAAAACAAATTCAAGGAGTAATTTTATGAAAATAGATAAAGAAAAAGTTTTTGAACTTTTAAAAGAAAACTTTGAAAATAAAAATATAACTAAATGTATTTTCTCCAATATGAAAGGAGATTATGAATATACAAAAATAATTATAAAAACCATTAATTATAAAAAATAATTTTGTTTATCAGTTTGAACAATTTAAAAATAATAAAGCATATCATTCAAACTTAACTATTGAAGAATCTATCCAAAAATTATCTACTATAATAGAAAATTTTTATCAATATGTAGTTTTTACAACTGAAGCTGATATTCAAATTATAAGAGGTAAAAAAGATTTTAATATGAAGTCTACTTGTAATCAAAAGGAAATTTGCTCACTAGAACATAACAAAGTAAAAAAATATATCTTAGAAGAGGGGACACCTATCCCATTTTTAATAAGACTTGGAATAATGGGAGAGGACGGAAAAGTTTTCAAAAAATCTTATGATAAATTTAGACAAATTAATAAATATCTTGAATTTATTGATGAAACTATAAAAGAGTTAAAAAATAAAAAATATATCGATACTCATATAAAGGCTGTTGATTTTGGTTGCGGAAAATCTTATCTTACTTTTGCTCTACATTACTACTTAAAAAATATCCAAAATATGACTTTTGAAGTTATAGGTTTAGACTTAAAAAAAGATGTAATAGAACATTGTAATCAAATTGCTAAAGATTTGAATATGGAAAATATAGAATTTCTTACAGGAGATATAAAAGATTTTAATAAACTAAAAAATGTAGATCTTATATTCTCTCTTCATGCTTGTAACAATGCAACAGATTATTCTTTATTAAAAGGTTTGGAGCTAGATGCAAAAGCTATCCTTGCTGTTCCTTGTTGTCAACACGAATTTAATCAAAAAATGAGCCAAAACAAAAAAAGTGAGTTTTTTGCTTTTGAAAATCCAATTGGAAAACACGGAATACTTTTAGAAAAATTTGCGTCACTTGCTACAGATGCCCTAAGAGCTCAAGCTCTTGAACTTTGTGGTTATAAAACTCAAGTAATGGAATTTATAGATATGGAACATACTCCAAAAAATATTTTAATCAGAGGGATAAAAGAAAATCCTAACAAAAATATACTTGAGAAAAAATTACAAGAATATGAAATTTATAAAAAGTTTTTAGGAATAGAGCCACTTTTGGATACTCTTCTAAAACCTTACTTTAAAATTTAAGACTAACTATTAAATGTCAAGTCAAAAATAAAAAAATTAAATAAATTTGTTAATTTAAAAAAATGCATCA
>NZ_JADYTX010000040.1 GCF_021531475.1 Fusobacterium perfoetens
AGTCAATATTTTTTATTTTTTCATATTGTCCCTCAAAAAATTTTTTTACTTTTGGAGATTTTTCCAAATAGATATTTTTTATTTTTTTTGATTGCACTTGATAAATTTCTTTTATTTTATTCTTTGCGTTTATTAAGATTTCTTTCATCAATTCTCCTAAATTATTATAAAAATACTCCTTTCTAAATATCTTCTATATAAAAAGGAGTAACATCTATTTATTATTTACTTGTACTGCCTTCTGACTTCTTTTTTCTACCTCTTTTTGGTTTTTCAGCAACAGTTTCTACTGCCTCTTTTGTGGCTTTTTTCTTTTTATTTTCTTTTGTTTCAGTTGTTGTGTCTTTTGGCTTTCTTCCTCTTTTTGCTGGAGTAGCCTCCTCTTGTTTTTCATCAGATTTTATTTTTGCTTTTTCTACTAAAGGTTTTCTTCCTTTCTTTTGTTTCTTAAATATATCTAATATATACTCAGCCTCAGCAAAAGGTACATTCATAAATGAGAAGTTTTCATAAACCTCTACATTTTTAATTTTATCTCTATCTATTTTAGATTCTTTTGCAATTAAATCCACTATCTTTTTAGGTGTAACTTTATCCACTCTTCCAAGTGCTATGAAAAGTCTTGTTTTTCCAGCTCTATCTACTGTCGCTTCCTCTATTTCATTGTAGTTTGAACTATCTAATACATCTTCATAGTTTATTTTTAGAAGTGATGCGATAATTTCTTCAGGAGTTCCTACTTTTAGTAGCTCTTTTGCCATATCTGTAAATCCTTGGATATCTCCTTCGTTAATCTCATTTACAACACTTTCTTTTATTCTGAATTTTCTTGAAATTATTACATCTTTTATTCCAGGTACTTTTTCTTTTCTTATATCTGTTTTTGTTATTCTTTTGATTTGAAGAAGTCTTTTATACTCAGATGGAGTTATAAAAGTAATAGCTGTTCCCTCTTTTCCAGCTCTTCCTGTTCTTCCAATTCTGTGAACATAACTTTCAGCCTCTTGAGGAACTGAATAGTTTACAACGTGAGTTAGATCATTTACGTCTATTCCTCTAGCAGCTACGTCTGTTGCCACAAGAATTGTTAATTTTTTCTCTTTAAATCTTTTTAAGATAGTTTCTCTATAATTTTGAGTTATATCTCCGTGTAACTCCCCTGCATCATAACCTCTATCGTTTAATTTTCCTGCAAGTTCATTAGCATCATTTTTTGTTCTACAGAAAACTATTCCGTAAAAATCTGGTTCTAAATCTATAATTCTACAAAGAGCTTCAAATTTATCCTTTTGTTTTACCTCAAAATAAATTTGGTCTGTTAAATTTGTAGTAAGTTCTTTTGTTTCTACTTTTAAAACTTCATATCCAGGTCTCATATGAGTTTCAGCAATTTTTAAAATCTCTTTTGGCATTGTAGCTGAGAAGAAAAGCATTCTTTTATCAGCCTTTGTAAAACTTAATATTTTTTCAATGTCTTCGATAAATCCCATATTAAGCATTTCGTCAGCTTCGTCTAAGATAAAATAATCTATCTCATCTAGTTTTAAAAGTTTTCTATCTATTAAATCCAAAACCCTTCCCGGAGTTCCTACAACAATATCAACACCTTTTTTAACTTGTCTGATTTGAAGTTCTATTGATTGTCCCCCATAAACTGGTACAACTTTTAAATTTCTTCCAAAAGCAAAAGAGTTTGTTTCCTCTGCCACTTGGATTGCAAGTTCTCTAGTTGGTGCAAGAATTATGGCTCTTATTTTTCCTGTACTTTTTTCTATTTTTTCCAAAATTGGTAAAGCAAATGCTGCAGTTTTTCCTGTTCCTGTTTGTGCTTGACCTATAACGTCTTTTTCTCCCTTTAATAATACTGGGATTGTTAGGGCTTGTATTGGACTTGGTTCTTCAAATCCCTTTTTTGATAGAGCTTTAAGTGTTTTATCACTTAATCCTAACTCTCTAAATTTTTCTAGCTTGTTCATTTATCACTTCCTTATATATATTAAAAAATTATAAACATATTTATTCTATAACCTAATAATTATATCATAATTTCTTTTTCATTACTACTTTTTTATTTTTTATCTCTCTTTATTTTAAATACTGTAGGTATATGAAAAGTATTCTTCTATTTCCCTTTGAATTTCCTCTGAATAATTTTTAACTTGTTTTTTTACAAGATTTGAAATATATTTTATCTCCTCTATATTATGTGGATAAAATATTGGTGTTTCTTTAAGAGGTGTTGAATAAAATTCTAAATTATATCCTTTAGATTTTCCATTTATTCTATACCATTTATAAAAAATTTCTGAGTTAAGATAACCTAAAAGATAAAAAATATCTATCTCTCTATTTTTAGGTGAAAGATAATATATATCAGCACTTCCAAAAAAATCTCCGTTACTATAAGCAAATATATTTGTTTTACATCTTTGTCTGACTACTATCTTTTCTCCAGAGAATATCTCTCTATCTCTACCCCACTGAAGTTCCCACCATTTTATTCTATCGCTTTTAACTTCTCTTCTATTTTTTAATTTTTCTTGATAATCCTCCAAATAATTTAAGAGTTTTTCATTGGGTTTTACCTTTCTATCAAGATATAATATCCAAAAATCATTTTTTTCCTTTGAAGAATATTTAAAAATATCCTTACTTTTATAAAATGGTTTAATATATTCTTCATACTCTTTTGGAAATTCACTAAAAACAAAAGCTTTATCATATCCAGATATTATCCCTTGATTGATATTTAAAATCTCTCCCAATCTAAAATTAGATTTTTCAAGTATCTTTTCTGATAATTTTTTATTTTCAATATTTGTTAGAATTATATTCCCTTTACTATCATAAAGCTCTGCATTTTTTAGATAAAATTCTTCCATAACTTGTTTTACATCTGTTTTATCAAGTTTAAAGTTTTTCTCATCAAGGGAAAAGTTTTTTATAAGACATCTTTCGTTGTTTTTACTTTTTCTCCAAGTAAAAATCATATTATGTTGACCGTCTGCATCTTTAAATACAGAGGAGTTAAAATTATTTATATAAAGATACTCTCCCTCTGACTTTAATTTTTCCCTAAGGATTGTGGCACTATCGGCTTTTAGCCAATAATTTGTCACTATATATGACAAGATACCATTTTCTTCTAATATATCTGCACCCTTTTCAATAAAAAAATAAAAATAATCCATCTTACTCTGATAATATTTTTTACCAAAATCAGTTTCTTTTATCTCAGCAAAGATATTTTTATTATTTTTTTCTCCAATGTATGGTGGGTTTCCTAAAACTATGTTATATCTTTCTTTTATATCTGTTTTTAAACTATCATTTAGAGAGAGTTTTATCTCTCCTGAAAGGTTATATTTTTTTAAAATATTTTCTACATTCTCTCTATATTTGTCCAATGCTTTTTTATCTAAATCATAAGCAGTTATCCAATTTTCATAGTATTTATATTCACCAAAAACTTTTTTAGAAAGTTTTATAAGTTTTTCTAGAGCTATACAAAGAAGATTTCCTGTTCCAGATGATAGATCTATCATTCTTAAATTCTTTAACTTTTCCTTTGAATAATCTTTTTTAAAATATTTTCTAAAAGCCTCTTTTGTTATTTCTTTTGAATATCTATAAGGGGTATATATTTTATAATTGGTAGTCCCCATTAAAATACCTCTAGCCTTTTTTTATAGATTGGATAAGCCCAAAGAACTATATAAACTATTGAAAATACAATAAGTTTTAAAATAAGATTTCCAATACCAAAGCTTACTGCCACAGCAATCAGTGATGAAACTATAACTTTTATTGCAAAAATTATTGTTCTTCTCATTTTAAAATCAATATATTTTTTCTTAAAAGTATATAAAAGAAGAGAGAAATTAACTATTGCTGCTACTGATGTTGCGAGAGCAAGCCCTTTATAAGCCATTGGTTTTATAAGTAGCATATTTAAAACAATATTTATAACTATTGAAATAATAGAAAATTTTACAGGGTCTTTACTATTTTTCATGCCATAAAAGGCTCTAGTTAAAACGTGGATAGCATTATAGAAATAAAGTCCAACTGAATAGAAAAACAGTGATTCTGCTGTTATCATAATAGCTCTCTCATTAAAGTTTCCATATCCAAATAAAAATTTTACAACCTCTTTAGAATAAAAACAAAATACCATCATACAAGGTATGATTAAAAATAGTAAAATATTTAATCCTTTCAATAAATTATCCTCTACCCCTTTAAAATCTTTATCGACTATTTTTTTTGAAAGAGTTGGATAAACTACTGTTGAAACTGATATTCCAAAAACTCCTATTGGTAAAGTATAAAGTCTTGTGGCATTTTCAAGAGCTGATATTCCTCCTGCCTCAAGATATGATGCAAAAAATTGGTCAACTATTGTATTAAATTGTCTTGCAACTATTCCTACAAGCATTGGCAACATCATATAAAAAAGTCTTTTTAAATATCTATCTTTCCAATAAATTTTTAGACTATAACCTTTTGTTTTAGCAAAAAATTGTGGAAGTTGTATCAAAAGTTGCAGTACTCCACCTACTAAAACTCCATAAGCCATAGCTTTTATTCCATATTTTCTCCCGAAAAATATTGCTGACCCTAAAGTTGCCAAGTTAAAAAATATCGCTGTTGAGGCTGGGACTACAAATATTTTAAAATTATTAAGTATAGCTCCAATCATTCCAGCAAGGGCAATCAAAATAAAATAAGATGACATTATTTCTAAAAGTCCTGCTGCCATATGTTTTGTTTCAGCAGAAAATCCATTAACTATCAAAGAAATAACTTGATCTGAAAAAACTATCATAAGTATTGAAATAACTATGGAAAAAATAAAAAGTATATTTAAGATAGAGAAGATAAATTTTCTTCCCTCTTCCTCTCCCTCTTCTTTTACTTTTTCGTTATAAAGTGGGATAAAAGATGTTCCCAATGCTCCCTCTCCCAATAGCTGTCTAAAAAAGTTACTTATCTTAAAAGCACTAAAAAAAGCGTCAGTGGCTGCATTAGCTCCAAAATAATAAGCCACTACCATACTTCTTCCAAGCCCTAAAACTCTACTTATCAAAGTAACTATCATTACTAAAATTCCACTTTTAAACATTAATTAATTTCCTCCAAACTACTTAGTTCATTTTCGTTATATATATTTTTTCTTCGATTTTCAGTATATCGAAAATTCCCTCTTTATAAGCATCTAAAATCGCCAAGAATATATAAACCAAATGCATTCTATTTTCAGCTCTCTCAAATATCTCCTCTAAATTTTTTTTATCATTGTAAATAAATATTTTTAATTTTTCCAACTCATCTTCTAAAGTATAAGTTCTCTCATATTTTATCTCCATTATATCAGAGCTTTGTTTTGAAAGATATTTCTTATAGCTCTCATAAATATCATCTAAAGTAAGAGAGTCTAAATTATACTCTTTAGAAGAAACTTTTGTTATCTTTCTTCCCTCTTTTTTTGTATAACTTATATTAAATTCATTTTCTAATTTTGAAACCTCTTGGGTTACCTCTTTGAAAATCTTATATTCTTCCAATCTACGTTTTAAATCTTTTTCAGATTGTCTCTCTTTTTCAAGATTAAGTATTGAGAAAGCTTTTATCTCAAGAAGTTCTGTTGCTATCAACACAAACTCTACCTTTATATCAAGATGATCTCTTTTGCTTGCATCTAAGATAGCTAGATATTCATCTATAATCTGGGTTATTTTTATCTCAGAGATTTTCATCTTCTTTTTTTCTATTAGATACACCAAAAGTTCTAAAGGTCCTTCAAAATTATCAAGTTTTAAAACTATATCCTTTTGAGTTGCAATCTCCTTTGGCATATTTTCTATATTATTTTCTGTTTGAAATTTTTCTCCAGTTTTCAACATCATTTCTTATTCCTTGTCTTAGTTCTTCCATAGAACCGAATTTTTTCTCGTCTCTTAGATGTTTTTCTATACTAACATCGATTTTTTTTCCATAAATATCCCTATTAAAATCTAGGATATGTACCTCTACACTTAATTCTCCCGGTTTTAATGTAGGATTTTTTCCAATATTTACAACTGCATTATATTTTTCTTTTTCACCCTCGATTAAAACTGTCCCTCCAAATATTCCAAAAGGGGGATAAACTTTATTTACAACCTTTAAGTTTGCTGTTGGAAATCCCAATACTCTTCCAAGTTTTTTCCCATGTTCTACTTCTCCAGAGATAAAAAATGGTCTTCCTAAAAACATATTAGCTTCTTCGATTTTTCCCTCTAATATAAATTTTCTAATAAGAGTTGAGCTTAGTACCTGCCCTTTATATTCAATAGCTTTAATTTCATTAAGTTTTATGCCTTTTTTAGGAGCAACTTTTCTTAAGTATTCTACGTTTCCACTTCCTTTTTCAGCAAAAGTATAATTAAATCCTACAAAAATTTCTTTAGCTCCTAAATATTCAATTAAAATTTTGTCAATAAATTCCTCTTTTGAAGTTTCCGCATACTTTTCATCAAAAGTTTGTAAAACTACATAATCAACACCCATCTCTTCTAAAAGTCTTAACTTTTCATCGATAGTGTTTATCATTTTAGGAACTCTCTCTGGAGCTATTATTTCTAATGGATGGTTTAAAAAAGTATAAACTACTGATATTCCCCCGTTTTTTTTAGCTTCCTCTATAGCACTATTTATCAAAACTCTGTGTCCTCTATGAACTCCGTCAAAAGTTCCAAGAGCCACATAGCTATTTTTTAATCTTTCTTCACTTTTTTGTATATCAACTATTACTTTCATTGAAACTCTATTTACTCCTTATTTTCTTCAACTAATTGATTATAAACTTCTTCTATTCTTCTAAATCTATTTCTTATACCTGATTTGGAAATTCCTATCATATCAGCAAGTTCTTGAAGAGAGCTTTCTGGATTTTGAAGTCTTAAAAAAGCTACCTCCTCCAAAACTGATGAAAGTTTATTTATCCCCATAACTTTTCCAATATAATTTATCATTTTTATCTGTTTTATCCCTGTATTAAGAGCTTTGGTTTCATTGGCAACTTCCCAGTTCATCTCTCTTATAGTTTTATTTTTTAAATCTTTCATCATCGTTATCTCTTCATATTTATAAAACTCTTTGATAGAACCTATCATTACCAAAACGTCCATTATATCTTCGCAGTTTCTTAAATAAACTAAATTTTTATTTCTTTTTTTAGTTTTAGAAACTTTTTTCCCTAAGTTTAAAAGAATTCTATAAAGTTCATCTGCCATCTCTTCATCATCTATGAAAAAATCCATTGCATATTCCTTTTCAGGTGGTTTTACATAACCAGTAGATAGAAATAATCCTCTTATAAACCCAGCTACTCTCTCTTCATCTTGCTCTATTTCTTCTCCACGAAATCCCTCTAACATCTGAATAAAATCATTATATCCATTTTGTTTTTCAATAGTTATTATATATACTCTATGCTCACCAAAATTCATACTAATAGAATATTTTACACTTAGTTTTAATTCTGTGACCTCTTTTAAAAGTCCATAAACTCTATTGGCAAGCTCGATACTC
The DNA here is from genome assembly GCF_021531475.1 of Fusobacterium perfoetens. Taxonomy (NCBI): domain Bacteria; kingdom Fusobacteriati; phylum Fusobacteriota; class Fusobacteriia; order Fusobacteriales; family Fusobacteriaceae; genus Fusobacterium; species Fusobacterium perfoetens. The sequence continues at coordinate 7,576 of NZ_JADYTX010000040.1, forward strand.
TCCAGTTTAAATTCTATTTTATTATTTTGAATAGCATTTTTAACATCTAAAATTCCTCTAAGCTCTGCTATCTTTTCCTTTGTTGTATAAATTGATTTTTTTATTATCTCTGTTTTTACTTGAGAAGTATAGGACATTTTACACCCCTTTCTCTATCTCTTATTATTTAGCCTCTGCCCAATTTTTTCCTACAGCGCTATTAACTTCTAAATGGACATTTTTAAAGTCCACACTATTTTTCATTATATTTTCTATAAGCTCTCTATAATAATCTACTTTTTCCTCTTTTACCTCAAAAATAAGTTCGTCGTGAACTTGTAAAAGCATATCTATATCCCCTTTATCTTTTAAAATATTATAGATACTTATCATAGCTTTTTTTATAATTTCAGCAGCAGTCCCTTGAATAACTGTATTAACAGCCATTCTTTCCCCTTGACTTTTTATATTTTTATTTTTAGAATTTATTCCATCAATCCATCTTCTTCTGCCAAAATATGTTTCCACATAACCTTTTTTTTCTGCAACTTCTACTATCTGACGTTCAAACTCTTTTACTTTTGGATATTCAGCAAAATATTTTTCAATATACTCTTTTGCCTCCCCTTGAGTAATTTTAAGTTCATTAGCAAGTCCAAAAGGTGTTTTTCCATAAATAACGCTAAAATTTATAGTTTTAGCAACTGTTCTTTCTTCTCTTGTTACTCTGCTACCTTTTGGAAGTCCAAAAATCTTTCTAGCAGTTAAACTGTGTAAATCTTCATTTTTTGCATAAGCATCTATTAAATTTTCATCACCTGACATCTCTCCTAAAACTCTAAGTTCTATTTGAGAATAGTCAATTCCAAGAATTTTATAACCATCTCTTGCTACAAATCCCTCTCTTATTTTCATTCCCTCATCTGTTTTTACAGGAATATTTTGAAGATTTGGATCTGATGATGAAAGTCTTCCAGTAGCTGTTCCACTTTGATTAAAAGTAGTGTGTATTCTATTTTCTCTATCTCTTACTTTTAAAAGAGCATCTACATAAGTTGATTTTAATTTTGCAAATTTTCTATATTCCAATATATACTCAGCTATTTTTTCCCCTTGGTTTTTTAAGTATTCCAAAACTCCAACATCTGTAGAATATCCACTTTTTGTCTTTTTAACAGGTGGAATATTCAATTTAAAGAATAAAATTTCAGAAAGTTGTTTTGGAGAATTTATATTAAATTTTTCCCCAGCAACTTCATAGATTTTATTTTCAAGTTCATCTATAAAACTTGCAAGCTCTACACTATAATTTTCAAAATATCTAGGGTCAATAGCTATCCCTTTTTCTTCCATTGACGCTAATACTTCTATTAAAGGTATCTCTGTTTCTTTTAAATTTTTTATAAGATTTTTTTCTTCTAAATCCTCTTTAAGACTTGGATAAATCTCTTGTAAAAGATTAGATAATCTACATAGATATTTTCCATAAGATTCTATATCAAGATTTTCTTTTAACTCTTTTCCAAATAAATCAGCATAACTTTGAATTTCTATTCCCTCTTCATTTGCAAGTATTTCTATCCCCTCTTTTGTTTGAGCAGTTTTTAGATGTTGTCCAAGCATCATATCAAACTCGATATTTGAAGTAGTGATTTTATAAATATTTTTTATTACATTTTTAAAATCATAAGTTATAAATTTTTTATCCATTGAGAAAATTTCATTTAATTTTTCTTTTGAATAATTTTGATAATTTGCACCTAGTTTTAGATTATGTCCAAATGGTACATAGTAATCTTGTTTTGCAGTTGAGAAAGCCATTCCTATATTTTCTGTATAGAAAAATACCTCCTCCTCTTTTTTTATCTCTTCCACAAGATTTTTAAATTTTTCATCACTATCTACAACTAAAATCTCACTTGCTCTAACCACTTTTGGAATTTCTGCAAAAAGTCCTAGTTGATTGTTTTCTTTAGTTTCAACAACTTCTTCTTGTAGATTCATTCTTTTTATTAAAGCTTTAAAACCTAAAACTTTAAAAAGTTCCAAAAGTTTGACGTTGTCTATTTTATATGATATTTGTGAAATTTCTATGTCAAGAGGGATATTTTTTTCAATAGTAGCTAGTTCTCTACTTAAAAAAGCTATCTCTTTATCCTCTTTTATATTTCTTATAAGCCCCGGTCCTATTCCGCTTATCTCTTTTAAAGAATCTACATTTTCATAAATCCCCTCAAGATTTTTATATTTCTCAAGCATTGGTATAGCTTTTTTTTCTCCAACTTTTCTAACTCCTGGAATACCGTCACTTGAATCTCCTATAAGACCAAATAAATCCGGTATCATATTAGGTACAACTCCAAGATAATCAACAACATCTTCATCAGTAGATAAAATTTTAAATCCTCCGTCGTCACCTTTTCCCATAAGAGCGATATTTATATTTTCATCTACAAGTTGAGCTAAATCTTTATCTCCCGTAACAATATATATTTCATAACCATCTTTTGAGAACTTTTTAGAAATAGTTCCCATTACATCATCAGCTTCATATCCATCTATTTTAAATCTTTTAATTCCAAAAGAATCAAGAACTTCCTCTATTCTTGGAATTTGTCTTAATAAATCTTCCGGCACTGCATCTCTATTTTTTTTGTACTCCTCATAGATAGCACTTCTTTTTAATGTAGCTCTCTTTACATCTTGAGCAGCACAAATATAATCAGGAGAAAATTCTTTTATGATACTAAGCAACATATTAGTAAATCCATAAACAGCCCCCGTTGGTTCATCTTTTGTTCTAAAATTCATATTTGCATAAAAGGCTCTATACATAATAGCACTTGTATCTAGTAAAACGATTTTTTTCATTCTTTCCTCCTATTAATTTTTTTAATTTTACGCATAATATTATATCATATCTTACATTTTTTTTCATAAAATCTTTATTAGGTTTTATCTTTTTTTATTTCTTATTCTTTAAAATTCTTGTCAATATTATTTTTTTTTGTTATAATTAAAGGTAGAATAAAATAAATATATAAACAGGAGGTTTTTTATGAACTTAGTTGTTTTAACTGGAAGATTAACTAGAGATCCTGAATTAAAATATGGACAAAGCGGAAAAGCTTATTCTAGATTTTCTTTAGCCGTTGATAGACCTTTCCAAAAAGGTGAAGCTGATTTTATCAACTGCGTAGCTTTTGGAAAAACTGCTGAACTTATTGGCGAATATTTAAGAAAAGGTAGAAAAGTTGGTGTTCAAGGTTCTCTACAAATGAATAGATATGAAGTAAATGGAGAAAAAAGAACTTCTTATGATGTACTTGTAAATAATATAGAATTCTTAGAATCAAAAAATGCAACATCTTCTAATAATATGGACGATCCTTATGCTAATATGGATCATACTCCAGAACCTGTTCCATCTGGAATATCTAGTATGGACGACGATGAGTTTCCATTCTAGTAATTTATAATAATTTTTTATTAAATTTTAATTTTATATGGAGGTAAGATGAAAAAAAATAGTATCGTTATTCTTGACTTTGGTTCTCAATACAACCAATTAATTGCAAGAAGAATTAGAGAAATGGGGGTTTACGCTGAAATAGTTCCTTACTATGAACCTCTTGAAAAAATAAAAGAAAGAGAACCTAAAGGAATTATCCTTTCTGGTGGACCTGCATCTGTTTATTTAGAAGATGCTTATATGATTGACAAAGCTCTTTACGATTTAGGTATCCCAGTTCTTGCAGTTTGTTACGGAATGCAACTTACTAACCACCTTTTAGGAGGAAAAGTTGAAGCTGCTGAAAAACAAGAATTCGGAAAAGCTATCTTAGTTCTTGACGAAGCTGAAAATCCTTTATTCGAAGGAATCCCTAACAATTCTCAAGTTTGGATGAGCCACCAAGACCATGTTGTTAAAATGGCACCTGGATTTGAACAAATCGCTCACACAGATTCTTGTATCGCAACTTGTTGCAATAAAGAAAAAAATATCTACTGCGTACAATTCCACCCAGAAGTTACTCACTCTGAATATGGAAAAGAAATATATAAAAACTTTGTTTTCAATATAGCTAAATGTGAACAAAACTGGAATATGAACAACTATATTGAAGAAACTGTAAAAAATATAAAAGCTACTGTTGGAGATAAAAAAGTTTTACTTGGACTTTCTGGAGGAGTTGACTCTTCTGTTGCGGCTACTCTTATCCATAGAGCAATCGGAGATCAATTAACTTGTATCTTCGTTGATACTGGTCTTTTAAGAAAAGACGAAGCTAAAACTGTTATGGAAGTTTACGGAGAAAATTTCCATATGAACATCAAATGCGTAAACGCTGAAGAAAGATTCCTTTCTAAATTAGCTGGTGTATCAGACCCTGAAGCAAAAAGAAAAATAATTGGAAAAGAATTTATCGAAGTATTCAATGAAGAAGCTTCTAAATTAACTGATGTTACTTTCCTTGCTCAAGGAACTATCTATCCAGACGTTATTGAATCTCAATCTGTAAAAGGACCTTCAATGACAATTAAATCTCACCACAATGTTGGTGGACTTCCTGAAGATATGAAATTCACTTTACTTGAACCATTAAGAGAATTATTCAAAGACGAAGTTAGAAAAGTAGGAAGAGAATTAGGAATCCCTGATCATATGATCGATAGACACCCATTCCCAGGACCAGGACTTGGAATAAGAATTTTAGGAGAAGTTTCTAAAGAAAAAGCTGATATCTTAAGAGAAGCTGACGCAATATTTATTGAAGAACTTAGAAAAGCTGACCTTTATAATAAAGTAAGCCAAGCTTTCGTAGTTTTATTACCAGTAAAATCTGTTGGAGTTATGGGAGACTTCAGAACTTATGAATATACTGCAGTTTTAAGATCTGCTAACACTATTGACTTTATGACTGCTACTTGGTCAAAACTTCCTTATGAATTCTTAGAAGTTGTTTCTAATAGAATTATTAACGAAGTTAAAGGAATCAATAGATTAACTTATGATATTTCTTCTAAACCACCTGCAACTATCGAGTGGGAATAGTATCTTGTATTGCATAAGATTGCTATTTTAAAAGAAATAAAAGTAATTTTATAACTAATTGGCCGCAAAATGGCCGTAAAACAAAAAAAGTAGGATTTTGTAGTCCTACTTTTTTACTTTTTAGCTGAAATATCATTTAATAAATTCATCATACTGATATTTGCATTTGGGTAAATATGTGAATATGTATTAAGAGTTGTCTCCACTTTTTCATGCCCCAATCTTTTACTGATTAGCACAGGATTAACTCCTAAATGTATCAAAAGACTTGCATGGCTGTGTCTTAAATCATGAAGTCTTATACTTTCCATATTCTCAGCTTTTGCTATTCTCTTTATCTCATGTTCAAACAGATATTTAGTACATGGAAATATTCTATCTTTCTTTTTTAAATCATACAACTTTTCAAAATAATTTTCAAGTACATTTGCCAAGTTGTCACTTATCTCTATTATTCTGTTGCTTCTTGGTGTCTTAGGTGTGGTAATTATATCTCTCCCTTTAAGCCGCTGATATGATTTATTCACTCTAAGAGTTTTCTTTTCTAAATCAATATCTTCTCTGGTTAAAGCAAGAAGTTCTCCAATTCTTAGCCCTGTCCAGAATAAAGTTTGAAAACCTGTTTTAGCTATCGGATTGATTAATTTTTCAGAACTTATAAATTTCTTAAATTCTTCTATACTCCATATATTCATTTCGTCTGCATTTTTCTTTCCAATACTACCAGCCTTATGACATGGATTTTCTTTAAGATTATAAAACCTTACAGCATAATTAAATATTGCTACTAACTGATTATTCATGGTTTTTATATAAGTCTGACTGTATTTTTTCCCTGTCTTTTCATTAGTGTATTGCAAAATCTTTCTCTGCCAAGCACGAATTGTATTTGGAGTTATTTCTGACAGCTTTAATTTATTGAAAAATGGAGCTATTTTAAGCTCCATTAAATACTTCTTCGTTTCAAGTGTATTTTCTTTCAGCCTTGTAGATAAGTCCTCAAAATAGAGGACTACAAGACTTTCAAAGGTCATATCTATATTATATTGAGCCTTTCTCAAAAACTCCCTTTCATATTCTTGGGCTTCACTTTTCTTTTTAAAACCTCTCTTTTGAGTTTCTCTCCTCTTTCCTGTATGGTCAATATAATAAAATCTAGCTCTCCATGTCCCATTTTCTTCCTTGTAAACAGGCATTATGCCACCTCCTCAATACCAAGTCTTTTTAAGAGGTAATCTTTATTAATTCTTCCTCTGATAGTAATATATCCCTCTTTCTTCAATTCCTCGTTAAGTTCTCTTATTATTTGATAGGCTTTACCTACTCTTACTTTACATAAAGTTGCTACTTGTTCTGCCGTTAAAATCTTTTCCATAAATTATCCTCCTTTTATTCTTTAGAACTGGCTTAGGAAATATTCTAAGCCAATCCTACTAATTAATTATATATAGTTTATTCTTCATTATCTTCTCTGATAAACTTACTAAAGTTCACAAATTTAATTTCTCCATCTATAAGTACAAAGTTCTTTTTTGTTACTTGAGGATTACTACACTGAAATATTCTTTTAGTTTCTATTTCAGCTATTTTCACAAAGAAATCAGGTATTCCCTTAAAAATATCAAAACGTTCATTAAAACTTCCTTCTTCTATTTTTTTAATTGTCCATTTATTAAAATCATCATCAGTTATCTTTTTATTTCCTCCAATCCAAATAATATCTTCAGAATATAAATCTTCAGCTTTTTGTTTCATGTGTTTACCTTCCTCACTAAGAAATGTTATATCTAAAATATTTTCAGGATTTTCTTGATAATAAGCATATTCTTTTATATTTTGCTCTATACCATATCCTGTAAGTCCTATCTTATGTACAATATCTTCTCCAAAATTTTTAATTAAAATCCGTTCTTCATCAAACATAACCCATTCTATCTTTTCAATGGAAAACCCTGACATTTCAGCAATAAATTTAGCTGAATTAGTATTGAACGGATTATAAACTTCTTTGTTTAAAGTAAAGCTGTTAAAATGTTTTACAAATTCAAACACTCCATCTATAACCCATTCAGGTACCGCATTTTCTTTTATTACTGACTCCGGATATACTATTTTTATGAAAGAAGAAATTCCTTTATAAAAATTTCTTAATTGTCTGTTTTTAAGATTATATTTTTCTAAGTTTATCAGACATTTTTTCTCTTTCAACTCTTTAAGAACTCTGGCAAAATCTTCTATGTATATTCCTGTTGTATCGTTATTCACAAATTTTATTTCTCCAAAAGTCTTTTTATAGTGAGGAATAATAAATGGATAACGGTGAAATATTGCTTCATCTTCCAAGAAAATTTTTGGTAACCTAGAAAATAATTTATCCAAAGTATAGCTTTGTAAATTATATCCTTTCATATAATTATTAGCTACAAATAAGAAAGAGGTTTCTGTTTTAGTTATTACTTGATTGTGTTTTAAAAATCTTCCACTCTCTGTTATTTGCTTAATATATTGTATAGTATTATCTATGTCTGATATTCCCATTATTTCTTCAAATACTAATGTTGGATACTCAAGAGGAACTTTCTCTACTTTTTGCTCATCATAATTTTTTAGACTTAATTCTTTTCCTCTTAACCATGGTTCAGTAGGTATCCCTCCTCGAACTAATAACATTGGTTTTGAAGAAATTGAATTTTCTTCTATTTTATCTTCTGAATCATTTTCTAAATTGGTCATTACAGAATTATTTAAATTGCTATCAGTAGAAACATTAGCAAAAACTAAAGATGTCATACTGGATTTACTCATCTCTGCTTCTCCAACACGAAATGCCCCTGTATTTTTTTCTATCAATACAACATTTCCTATGAGTGTCCCCATTATGCAATAAATTGTATTATCTTCTGATAATCCTACTGTATTTAAAGTATGAGTACTTCTTTTATAAAGAGGTTTTTCCCTTAAATATTTCATATAACATTCTTGATAAGAACCCCCTTTTATTATATCTATAGTTTCACTATCTTCTTCTACCTCTTTAAATGAAACTACTTCTGTTTTTAATCTTTTTATCACTTCATTCATAGGAATAATCCTCGATATTATTTCTTTTTTTCCTATTTCCTGAATTACATTTTCTCCTACTATATTTTTTACTTCTACTGCTTTTTTTCTACCTGCCATATTATTTCACTCCTTTTAAAAAATTATATTCTTTAAGATTTATTGCTCTATTTTTATACAGATAAAAAGAATTACCATTTAAAAAACTTTCAAAAGAGAGTTCGATTCCATCTGCAATACCGTTATATTCAACATAATCATCTATTTCAGTAATTACATAAGTATCAAATTCTTTTAAATATTTAATTTTGCCAATGTCCAAACCATCAATAAAATATCTGCTGATTGTCGGTTTTATATCTTCATATATTCGCCTTAAAGTTTCCAAAGAATAACTTTTTATATCTTCTAAATTAGAAATTTTAAGAGCAAATATTATTTCGTCTTTTCCCTCTGACACTTTACAAAAAGTAAGGTGTTCTGGTTTTAGAATATTTATATCTTTTTTTATAATAGGTGTTGTACTTTCTCTTGGAAAATTTTGTCTTAAAAATCCTAATTGATTTGTGCCTTTCTCATTTAAAGCTAACAACAAAGGACTTCCATCTTCTTGTATAATTTTAATACAATGTTCTCCAAACATAGAATAGGAAACATTTTCTATATTTACTGAAGTTAATATTTCTTGTTTAAGTGTATCGTTAATAAAAATTATCCCATCTTTGAAAGAATATATTCCTTTCCCATGAATTATTTTTATATACTTAGGTTCATCATCTTTATAATCACTTTTTAAAAATTCTTTATGTCTAAAATTCCTATCATATATTTTTTCTAACATTTTTTTCATTCTTTGCCTCCTGAATTATTTGAGTTTTTGAAAAATTTTTCATATAATTTAAAGTGTTGTTACTAGTCATGACTGTCTGTTTCTTGTTTACACAATCATAATATCATCAATATTAAATTTAATAATTAAAAACCTATTTAGGTTTATTAAAAAAATTTTTTATGAATAAACTAAGGAGAATTTATGAAATTATTTTATGATTTTAATAATCCAGTTGAAAATGAGTTCTATATTTTAGAAAAAATTATTAATTTTGAATATCCAATAAATATGATAAAAATTCCAGAAAATTTTGAAAAAATAAAGAAAGCAAAACTTACGTCTTTTGAAAATTTAAAAAAAATAGATTTAAAAGAATTAGGAAAAGTAATTTTTGAATTTGAACCAAAAGGTATTTTAAAAATTAATAAAGAAATTGTAAAAAATAATTTAGAAAAAATATTTTTCAAAATAGGTTCAGAACATGAATTTTCACATCGTGCAGATGAGTTAACCTCAGAAGAATATGATGAGATAATAAACTTTTTAACAGAAGATAGATTAAAATTAAATATGGAGGCTGAAGAATGCTTAAAGACCTTGTTAATTTGTTCTAAAATAATAGAATTTAAAATTAAAATCCCTAAAAAAAATGAAGATACTATAACAGAAATATGCGACGAGAAAATAAAGAATTTAAATAATTTAATTCCAAAACTAAAAGAAAAAAATAAAAATTATGTAAAGAAAATGAGGGAAACTCTTGAAAAAATTTTAAAAGGAAAAAAATCTGAAATAAGTTTTAAAACTCTAAATTTTATAAATGAATTTGATCTTTTCGTTTTCTCCAAAAATAATCTATTAAAAAAACCATTCTTAAGTTTATATGAAAAGTATAATTTAAGTTCTAAAAATGATTTACATAAAATATTTATAATAGAAGAATTTATTTATCATATTTGCAATATCAATGAAAGAGGGATTATTCAGCTCTTATGTAAAGAAGAACCTAATTTTGAAGTAAAAAATCTTTATAAAAAATTAGAAAAATATAATGACCCTAATTTATTTATGGATACTATACCAGAAGAAGAAAGTATACCAAAATATATTGATTTTTCTCCTATAGAGAAAAATATTAGAATTTTCTTACAAAGTATTTCGCCCAAAAAATTAAAAAATTTTTTAAAACTATTTTTATTTTGTTGTAGAGACGAAATATTAATTACACAAGAGCAAATTAAAGAAATTTTTCCAATTTATTTAAATTTTAAAACAGAAACAGCTGAAATCAAAAAAAAAGTATCTTCAGATTTTGAAACAAAAGAGATTTTATTTAATAAAAAAATTGAATTTTTATTGATAATGTTTGAAGAAAAATTAAAAAATCTTAGAATAAACGATGAACCTATCAAAGAATATAACGAAATTAGAGAAATGTCATATAAAAAAATTAGAGAAAAATATATTAATAATATTTTAAAGACAAAATATGACTTAGAAATAGAACTTAGAAGTGAAATATATGAAGAAAAAATAAAAAATTTTAATCAAAAAAAAGTGTTAAAAAAAATAAAAAAATATTTAGAAAAAAATAAAGAAAAAACGGAATATGAAGAAAATTTATATAAAATTATTCAAGTCATAGAAATACCTTTAAAAGAAAAAAACAAACGTAAAGCAGGAAGAAAAACAGAAAAGAAAAATTTATTTCAAAATAATTATTTAGAAGATATTAAATCTTTTTCTTTTTCAAATCTTTTTAGAACTGGAATATATTATAAAATATTAATATTAAATTACTTATTCACTATTGACAAAAAAGACTTTACAATAGAAGCTCAAGTTCTAAAAAAAGAAAATAAAGAAGAAATTTCAGAAAATTCTGAAAAAAATTTTCAAATTTATTATAATGCCTTAATGAGAAATAATAAACAATTTGGAGACAAGCATTTAAAATATCTTTTTCATTATTTAGTAAAAAAAGAAAGTAAACTAATTTTTAATATTATAAATTGCCTAAATTTTTTACATCTTTATGATGACAACTTACTTGAAAATGCTATAAATTTAGGAGCATTTGAAAAATTTTTTCCATTTTATGAAGAAGTAACCTTAGAAGAAATAAAATTGAAATAATTATATATTATATAATGTATTACACATATATGAGAAAAAGAATTTTTAAGTCAGCTTACAGAGATGTAGTAGGCTGGCTTTTTATTTTGTACAGCAAAAGGAGGAGTAGTTTTATGTTAGGACTTGGAGCTATAGGTGGTATTCTGATTGTTATAGGTACAGCACTTGGAACTATTGATGATTTAACAAATAAAAAATAATGGAGGAATGACAAAATGCAAGAGTTGAAATTATATGAAATTACACAAGGAATGATTGACCAGTTAGATATATTTTTGGAGAGCGAGGGGAATGATTCGGATAAAGAAAATTACTCTGAAATCATGTTATGATATGATACCCATAAAGGACACATATATATTATCAACAAATTAAAAAATATAAGAAAGTTGGTAATGTATGTCTA
>NZ_JADYTX010000041.1 GCF_021531475.1 Fusobacterium perfoetens
CCATATAAAGTAAAAATATTAAATTAAACAATTTTTATCATAGAAAGTTAAGATTTACAGAAAACTCTTCACACCCTCAGAAAACTCTTCACACCCTCTAATAAATCAATTTTTCGCAATCTGTAGTAATTTTTAATCTTATATCTCTTAAACTTGCAACAGTCCTTTATTATTTTCTAATTTTGTCCTACTGGGTAGTATTTAAAAATCTCTCTTACAACTTTATCTTTTGTATGGATATTTCTCAAATCAAAATAGAAATTATCCCTCATTCTATCTTTAATTTTCTTCATATCCATCCCTCTAAATTGATTCCACTCAGTCATAAGTACAATACCATCTACATCATTTGCCATAGAATACTCATCATCACAATAGATAATATTTTTTTCACAATCTTCCAATCTCCACTTAGCCTCTTTCATTCCTTCTGGACAATAAGCATGGATTTTAGCCCCCAATTTTACAAGTCCTCTTATAATATCAATACTTGGAGCATCTCTCATATCATCTGTATCTGGTTTAAAAGAAAGTCCTAACACACCTATTGTTTTTCCCTTTACTCCTTGCATCTTATCTTCTATCTTTTCTATAACTTTTCTTTTTTGTTTTTCATTAGCATCGATAGCAGCTTGTATCACATACATGTCTTCACCATATTTTTTACCTATACTAACTATAGCTTTTGTGTCTTTTGGGAAACAAGACCCACCATATCCCGGTCCACAATGTAAAAATTTTGGTGAAATTCTTCCGTCCATACCCATTGAACGGGCTATCTCTTGAGTATTAGCCCCTACTTTTTCAGCTAATAATGCTATCTCGTTTATAAAAGAGATTTTAACAGCTAAAAAAGCATTTGAGGCATATTTTATAAGCTCAGCTGTTTCAAGATTTGTAAAAAGAAATGGAGTTTCATTGATAAATAACACGTCATAGACCTTTTTCATAATCTCACGAGCTTTCACAGAGTCTGTACCGATTACCACCCTATCAGGTCTTTGACAATCTCCCAAAGCTTTTCCTTCTCTCAAAAATTCAGGATTTGACACAATATCAAACTCTATTTTTTTCCCTCTTTTTTCAAGCTCTTTTTCTATTATTTCACTTACTTGTTTACCTGTTCCAACAGGGACAGTTGATTTATCAACGATAACCTTATATTCATTTATATATTTTCCAATATTTTCTGCCACTTGAAGTACATATTCCAAATCTGCTGAGCCGTCCTCATTAGCTGGAGTACCTACCGCTATAAATATAACTTGAGATTTTTCCACAGCATATTTTATATCAGTCGTAAACTCTATTCTTTTAGCTTTTTTATTTTTTAATATAACTTCCTTTAGCCCTGGCTCAAATATTGGTATTTTATCCTCGTTTAAATCCTTTATTCTCTCTTTGTTTACGTCCATACATATAACTTCAGCACCAAAATCAGCCATTACAGCCCCTTGAACCAATCCAACATACCCTGTTCCTATTATACTTATTTTCATTTTACATTACCTCATACCATTTCACAAATTTTCTGATTCCCTCTTCAAAAGTTACCTTTGGCTCATAACCTATAATCTCTTTTGCTTTTGAAATATCAGCAAAAGTTATGTCTACATCTCCACTTTGTCTAGGCATTTCCAAAATATTTGCTTTCTTACCTATGACTTTTTCTATAGTTTCTATCATCTCTTTAAGTGAAACTGTATGGGAGTTTCCAAGATTTAATATCTCATATATCCCTTTATTTTTCATAAGATAATTTATAGATTTTAAAATCCCTTGAACAATATCCCCTACATATGTATAATCCCTTGCAGTAGTTCCGTCCCCATACATTGTAAGTTCACTACCATTTTTTATAGCTTTTACAAATTTATGTATTGCTAAATCCTCTCTTTGTCTTTCTCCAAACACTGTAAAAAATCTTAGTTGAAACATATCAATTCCATAAAGACTATGGTAAGTATACCCTAAGATTTCGCCAGATTTTTTAGTTCCTGCATAGGGAGAGATTGGAAAATCCACAATATCTGTTTCCTTAAAAGGTACTTTTTTATTATTTCCATAGACTGAAGATGATGAGGCTTGAATAAACTTTTTAATCTCATATTTTTTACACATCTCAAGTATATTCATATACCCTTTTATATTGACATCTTCATAATCAAGAGGTCTCTCTATTGAGGAACGAACTCCTGCAAGTCCAGCTAGATTTATTACAAAATCTATCCCCTCATTTTTAAATATCTCCTCTATTTTCTTATCTCTTATATCTATGTAATATAGCTTGTATTTATCACTTAAAAATCTTTTAGAGCATCTATCTATCATCTCTTCTTTAGTCAAATTCTCTGTTAAAATATCTCTATATTCATCTAATTTTCCAAAACTTTCATAGACATTTCTTACTTTTGTTTTGTAGCTATAAAACTCATCAAAATTATCCACTATAACCACTTGAAAATCTTTTTTAAGTAACTCCTCACATAGATTAGAGCCAATAAATCCAGCTCCACCAGTAACCATTATTTTCATTATCTTACCTCTTTTCTCACCAAATAATAAATATCAACTACTTCATTCCTTTCATTTTCATAGGCTTTCCTAGAAACAACCTTGTATCTTTCTAAAACCTCATCAGTTGGAGCATTGAAAAATAACACTTCATCAGGTAATATATCCCCTTTTTTATATTCTTTTATAGTTTTCCCAACTCTCCATACATCTTCTATCCCAAAATTTACTGAATAAATCTCATATTTTGGTGGGTTGTTGTGTAACTCTCTCATATTAATTGTATTTGCTATCTCTACTCTTTTCTTTACATAACCTTTAGTTAATATCCTACCACTAGATATATTTACAAAAAGAAATAAAATCCCACTTATAATAATCAAATTCTTTAGGCTATTATCCTTTTTATACACTACAAATATTAAAATCTCTATAACCACATAGATAAAAGCCACATACATAGATATTATCCCTTTTAAAGCACCAAAACCTATAACTCCAAAAGTCCCAATCCATAAAATCCCTAAAAATATTTTATGGATATTTACAAGGTATTTCTCATCTTTGTTTAGCTTTTCAAATGTTGTGTTATATAGGTAATAAACTATATTCCCAATTCCTAGAGTAGACACCATAAATATAGGTATTCCATATCTTTTCTTTTTCATTTTTATTACTGAAAGGGCAATTATTACCAAAATCTGCCAAATAAACACAAACCTTGAATATTTTTTATCCTCGCTTATTCTTGCCACCCAATCTCTTTTATAAGTAGCCAGTGAAAATACAATCCACACACCCATATATATAAAATAGTCAAGATAATAAAATACAGATTTTACGTGAGAATTTGACCAAGTTCTCTCCTCTTTTTTTACAACTTGGAGAAGTATATCTCCATATTCCAAATAGATAAGAAACCACCAAAGTCCACCTACAACTATACTTACAAAGGCTGTTAGGATAATTTTTTTATAGTTTCTTCTATAATCCTCAAACCCATACACAAATATATATCCAATAAAAAATGGCAACATCAAACCATATATTCCAACAGGACCTTTGCTCATAAAACTAAGCCCAACAAATATACCACTTATCAAAAAGTTAACAAGGCTATCTCTTTTAAGTCCTCTTACAAAAAATAACACACCACCTAAAGCAAAAGCATAGGTATAGAAATCCCAACTATTTTCATTTCCGATTTTTATCATCATAAAAGTAGTCACTGCTACAAAACCTGATAAAAAACTAAGTCTACTATTTTTCGTAAGCTCCAAAACCAAAAAATATATAAATAATATAGTTATAACTCCTACAACTGCCACAGGTATTCTTAACACCCATTCATCTTGCACATTCCCTGTTATTTTCATTATAAAGGCTGTAAGATATGTCGGTAATGGTGGCTTTTCAAATCTTAAGTTTCCATTTAAGGTAGTTACTAGGTAATTTCCACTCTCCACCATTTCACGAGCAGTTATAAAGTTTCTAGCCTCCATAAGAGTGGCAGATCTTAAACCAAGATTGGTAAAAAAAGCTAATATTGATAAAAATTCTAGTATGATTACATTTGATTTTTCATTAATTTTCAATCATATCCCCCTCTTCTGTGGCTCTCCCTTTTTTCAAAAGATAGATATTTCTCGAATAAATAAGCACATTTGGAGCTTGACCAAGGATAAATACTGGGTCTTTTCTATATATTGCATAGGTAAGCAACAAAACACTTCCTCCTAGACTAAATATCCAAAATGAAAAAGGTATCACACTTCTTCCAGCTTTTTCACTGGCAATCCATTGGATAATAAATCTCATTGAAAATAACCCTTGCCCAATAAATCCAATCACAGCAAAAAAGTCCAGATTAATCATTATTTTCTTCTCCTTTTTCTATTACATATTTAAGTTTTCTTGTTTTCATCCATCTTACAGCAAAGGCATCTTTTAATCCTTTGAAAAGTCTATTGAACACTCCATATTTTGACACTCCAAACTCTCTATCATAGTGTCTTACAGGTACTTCTACCACCTTAAAACCATTTATTTTAGCTAAAGTTGGTAAAAATCTATGCATTCCCTCAAATAGATAAAAACTTTCCACCACTTTTTTTTTAAATAGCTTAAGAGGACAACCAGTATCTTTTATATCATCATTTGTTATAAAATTTCTAACTGTATTTCCAATAAATGATGATAGTTTTCTCATAAATCCATCTTCCCTTGTTTCACGTCTACCGTTTACCATATCATAATTATCTAAATATCCTAACAGAAGATACAAATCATTAGGGTCTGTTTGAAGGTCACTATCCATCATCAATACCAAATCCCCTGTACAATGTTTGAAACCTGCGTCAAGAGCTGCTGTTTGTCCATTATTTTTTGTAAAGTGCAATACTTTTAAATGTCCGTTTTTCTTTGCCTCTTCATCTAGTATCTCGTGACTTCCGTCTGTACTTCCATCATCTACCAAAACTATCTCATATGACTCAAAACCTTTTTTTACAGCTTCCTCCACTTTATCTATAAATCTTTTTATATTATCCTTTTCGTTATATATTGGTGCTACTACTGATATTCTCATTTTTATTTTTTCCTCCTAAAACTTTTTTTCATTTGCAGATGTATTTTAACTATCATTTATTAAGATATGGTTAAAATTTATAAAAATTTATTTTTGACTAATATTTTTTTCTAACGTCTAACTTTATATAAAAATATTTTTAGGAGTGTTACTATGAAAAAAATTTTAATCATTGAAGACGATGCAAAAATAAGGAGGTTTTTACAACTAGAGCTTGAACACGAAGGGTATCAAATAGATTTAGCAGAAAATGGAGAAGAGGGACTTTCTAAGGTACAAAAATTTTATTATGATATAATACTTTTAGATTTGATGTTGCCTCTTATATCTGGTGAGGAAGTTTGCAAAAAGATAAGAGGTGTGTCAGATGTGCCAATTATCGTTATCACAGCAAAAGATGATATTAGAAATAAGGTTGAACTTTTAGATATGGGAGCAGATGACTATATTACAAAACCTTTTAATATTGAGGAGCTTTTTGCAAGAATAAGGGTATCTCTACGTAATAAAAAAGATTTTAAAATAAAAAATACTCTTATATATGATAATTTAAAGATTGATCTCTCATCTAAAACTCTCTACAAAGATGAAGAACCTATTTCTCTTACAAAGACCGAGTACAACCTTATGGAGTTTTTTATGATTAATAAAGAGATCTGTGTCACAAGAGAAAAAGTCATTGAGGAGCTGTGGGGATTTGACTATGAGGGAGACGGTAAAATAATAGATGTGTACGTGAACTCCCTTAGAAAAAAAATAGATGATGTTACCCACAAATATATCCATACAGTTAGAGGATTTGGGTATATGCTTTCTAAAAAGGAGATTTTATGAAAAAGCTATCAGAGGAATTAAATAAAAGTTATAGACTGCTTATTATGATATTTTCCCTATCATTTGTAGGGCTTTTGCTTTTCTTCACTGTTTTTATGAGGAGTGTTTCCCATAATAATATCTATTCTGTATATAGTTTTATTGAATATGAAATGGGGGAGTTTGCTGAAGAATCTCTTGAAGTAGGTGATATTTCAAAACTTTTTTATGGAGCGATTGATGAAGCTCCAGATGTTCAAGGGCTAACTGTAGTATTTAAACATAAGGGCAAATTATATCCAAATGATATTCCAAAGGAATTTATAGATATTTTAGACAGTGACGATTTTTCTCCTGATGTTCAAGGAGTTGGGTTTTATCAGTATGATTTTCTTCACAAAAAATTTCAAATAGATAATATGGGACAAGTAGATTTACTTATAATAAAAGATCTTATAAATGAAAGGGCAATCCTTATAAATATTGTTCTTATATCATTTATTCTTATCAGTTTTACTATATTTTTGTCTGTATACATATCAAAGAAGTTTTATAAAAAGTTTATCTCATCACTTAGAGAGCTACAAGAAACAACAAACCAGATAGACTTGGACAATATTTCCCATAGTGTCGGAGCTAAAAGTGATTTTATTGAGTTTGCTAACGTTATGAACTCCTATGAAAATATG
The DNA here is from genome assembly GCF_021531475.1 of Fusobacterium perfoetens. Lineage (NCBI taxonomy): Bacteria > Fusobacteriati > Fusobacteriota > Fusobacteriia > Fusobacteriales > Fusobacteriaceae > Fusobacterium > Fusobacterium perfoetens. Next base: position 6,604 of record NZ_JADYTX010000041.1, read on the forward strand.
TTAGCTCGTCTTAAGGAACAGACTGAGGCTCAAATAGATTTTGTAAACAATGCCTCTCACGAATTAAAAACTCCTATTTTTATAATTGATGGGTATATAAATCTTATCAAACGTTGGGGTATAAATGATGAAAAAATATCTCGTGAGGCGATTGACTCCATAAGTGAGGAAACTAAAAATATGGATTCTTTGGTGAAAAAACTTCTATTCCTTGCAAAAGATAATAAATCCACTTTAGAAATAACTGATTTTTCTCTTGATAAGGTTATTAACGATATAGTAAATGATTTAAGGATTGTATATCCTAAACAAAGTATATTTTTTAACGCTAAAAATCATATTATAAAGTCTGATTACTACCTTATCAAACAGTTATTTTTTAATCTTATAGAAAATAGTATCAAATATGGTAGGGAAAATCCTATTGAAATTGATATAACCTCTAATAAAAATATAATAGTGGCGATTAAAGATGGGGGAGAGGGTATCAGTGAGGAAAATCTAAAACATATATATGATAAGTTCTTTAGAGTAGATAAAGCTAGAAGTAGAAATATAGGTAGTCACGGATTAGGGCTTTCTATTGTAAATAAAATAGCTAATATTCTTAATATAGATATTGAGATAAAAAGTAAGGTCGGTGTTGGCTCAACTTTTATAGTAACACTACCTACTCTTAATAAATAAAAAAAGACTTCTACCTTGCTTAAGGGCAGAATAAAAGCTCCCAAAAATTTGAGAGCTTTTGTTCTAAGCTTAAATAACACATTTATACCCCTCGGGGTGTTTACAACTATATTATAACTTAATTTTTCAAAAAAGTAAACCAAAAAACTTTTTATCTACCATATAATCTATTTAACTTCAAAACAAAACTTTTATCAATTTGATTTAGCTGGTCGCTAGTTATTCTATAACCCCAGTTCCCCTTTGCAAGTCCTGGTTTATTCATCTTAGTATCGCTACCAAATCCGCAAAGATCTTGAATAGGAACTACCACCAAATCAGCCACACTTTGCCATAGAGTTCTTATTATCGCTCTACAAGACTGACTATAATATCCACCTTTTCCCCAATCATTGCCCTCATAATTACAATACTCTAGAGCATAATTTCTCTCGTTTACATTAGCCTCCCAAAGCCAACCAAGTATAGTATTATTGTCGTGAGTTCCTGTATAAACAACTGTATTTTTTGTGTAGTTGTGAGGTAAGTGGATACTTTCGTCGCCGCTAAATCCAAACTGTATAACTCTCATTCCCGGGAAACCTGTTTCTTTCAAAAGATTACGAACATTATCGTCTATATCTCCCAAGTCCTCAGCTATTATTGAATTTCTATCTATTTTTTTTAGAACTTGGTTAAAGAAATCCATTCTAGGTCCTTCTACCCAGTGTCCCTCTTTGGCAGTTTTAGCATCACTTGGCACAGCCCAATAATCAGAGAATCCTCTAAAATGGTCTATCCTTACCATATCAAATATTTTTAAAGCATTCTCCAATCTTTTTATCCACCAACTAAATCTTCCTTTTTTCATAGCTTTCCAGTTATATAGAGGATTTCCCCAAAGTTGCCCCTCTTCTGAAAAATAATCTGGTGGAACACCTGAGATAAATTTAGGTTTTCTATCTTCGTCCAAATCAAAGAGATTTGAGTTTCCCCATACATCAGAGCTTTCCAAAGATACATAGATTGGAATATCCCCTATGATTTTTATCCCTTTTTGGTTTATTCTGGATTTTATCTCTTGCCACTGATTAAAAAACTCATATTGCAAAAAATCATAGAACATTATTTCATCTATATTTTCAGCTCTAAGCTTTTTCAAAGCCTCTGTTTCATGGAATTTCAAATCCTTATCTTCCCAATCATACCACTCTTTATTTTGATTTTTATCTCTAATTGTCATATAAAGCGAGAAATCATATAGCCAATATCTGTTTTCCTTTGCAAATTTTAAAATATTTTTTCTATACTCATCATCAATTCTTCCATAAGCTTTTCTAAAAAGTTCTATTCTTGTTTTGTTAAGCCATTCAAAATCCACTACATATGGATCACTTACCATATTAGCTTCAAGCTCCTCAAGAGTTAAAAGTCCTTTTTTATAAAGTGTTTCCAAATCTATAAACATAGGGTTTCCGGCAAAGGCAGAGAAACTTTTATATGGAGAGTTGCAAGAATCCACTGTCCCAAAAGGTAGAGTTTGCCAATATTTTACCCCCATACTTCTCAAAAATTCTGAAAATTTTACTGTTTCTTCTCCAAAGCTCCCAATCCCATATTTATTTGGCAAAGATGAAATGTGCAAAAGCACTCCACTAGAACGTTCCATAATATCCCCCTCTCTATTTTGTGCTATTTTTATAAATATTTCATTTTATTTTAATCTATTTTTAAAATATAATTTATGTTTGTTGCCCCTATTATAGCACGATTTTATTATTTTTTCATTTTTTTCTTCTGAATTTTAAACTGTATTTTCCTTTGAAAACTAAAGGTTTTTTTAGATTTTTCTCTTTTTATGAAAAAAATACTTGCAAAATTCTGTAAAATTTAGTATACTATCTCTTGTAGGTCGCATAGCTCAGTTGGGAGAGCACCTGCCTTACAAGCAGGGGGTCACAGGTTCAAGTCCTGTTGTGACCACCATTAAGTGGGGGTGTAGCTCAGTTGGTTAGAGCACTAGCCTGTCACGTTAGGGGTCGCGAGTTCGAGTCTCGTCACTCCCGCCATTTAGAATGGCCAGATAGCTCAGTCGGTAGAGCAGGGGACTGAAAATCCCCGTGTCGGTGGTTCGATTCCGCCTCTGGCCACCATTCAATTTTATAGAAGGCGATGTCGCCAAGTGGTAAGGCAGAGGTCTGCAAAATCTCCACCACCAGTTCGAATCTGGTCGTCGCCTCCAATTCGATAATTTAACTGTCTTTTATAAGACAGTTTTTTTATATATACTCTCTTTTATGGATATTTATATTTTCGGAGGAAATTTATGAAAAAAATCAGGGTCACTGTTCCAGAAGATATTTGGCGTATGATGAAAAATGATATAGAAGACTTTAAAATAAATAACAACAAACTTTGCAACTATATCTTAGAACAACTTAAGTATAAAAAAGAAATAGACATTGAAAAAGAGCTAGAAAGTCAAGGAAGACCTTTAAAAAAGATTATCCAATTTGATCTTAACGTTGCCAACCGTGAGATTTATTATGATGTCCTAAAAGATAATGGAGTAGATGTAGAAGCTGAGTTTTTTAGAGAACTTTTTGAGAGATACTGCTCAAAGTTTAAATATATAAGAGAGCTTTTTATATTCCAAGACACAGTTAGAAAAATCCTAGACGCTATAAAAGAAAAGAAAAAATTAAAATTAAAATATGGTACTAAACTTACTACTGTTGAGCCTTATTTTATAAAAAGGGACGAACAGGGAGATGAGAACTATCTTTTCTGTTACTGTGATACTGAAAAAACTTATTATAACTACAAATTAAAAGATTTAGAGGTTATATCTATCTTAGAAGAAAAGATAAAAGGTAAGGATAAAAAATACATAGATAATGTTAGAAAACGTTTTGACCCATTTTTAGGTAATGGAAACTTTGTAAAAGTAAGACTATCTGAAGAGGGGCAAAAACTTTTAAAAGGGCTTACTAACTACCGTCCAAGACTTGTGGAAAAAGATGAGGATATATATATATTTGAGGCATCTAATGAAAATGCTAAACTTTATTTTAGACAATTTTCAAAAGAGGCTATTATATTAGAGCCTGTGGAACTTCGTGAGGAGATGAAACAAGATTTCTTAGAGGCTTTAAAAAATTATTAATAAAAAGTAATAAACAATCTTTACACCCTGATACATACAATCTACGTATCAGGATTTTTTTAACAAAAAACCTGACTTACACATTATGTAAATCAGGTTATTTTTTTAATATCTGTTATAGCTTACAACCTCATCAAAATCTTTACGGATTTTTTTACGAGGTTCTGTCTTAGCTTTTGGATACCCAACTGTTATTATAAGTCTTACAACTACATCACTAGGGATTCCTAAAGATTTTTTTATTCTTTCTTGATTCATTGAACCTATCATACAAGTTCCAAGTCCCATAGCTGTCGCTTCATAACAAAGAGCCATACTTGCCATACCTATATCCATTTGAGCAAAGTGTTGAGAACCATAATGTTCTGCCACTCCTGGCATTAATTTTGCCTTTTCCTCACAGATAACTATAAATGCAGGTACTTTATCTCCCCAAGGACAACCATTTATATTTTCATCTTGAAAAGAATCTATTACTTTTTGACGAGCATCTTCCTCATCTATTATGATAAATTTCCAAGGTTGTGAATTGCACCCACTTGGTGAAAATCTTGCTACATCTACAAGATGAGTTAAATCTTCCCTTGATACTCTCTTTTCACTATACACACGACAGCTTTCACGAATCATCTGTAATTCTTCAAATTTCATAGTATCCCTCCTATTTCTTATATTCTGGAGCTATCTCCTCTATAAATTTTTCAAAAATATCTGCTGAAAGCTCAACAGTTTTAAAACATCTTTCTTCCTCTGTCTTATATCTCTCTTTTAGTATAGCACATTCACTTGTCCCAAGAACTTTTTCATAATCAGTTATTAATTTTGTACAAGCCTCGTGAAACAGCTCTTTTTCCATATGAATCATTCTACCAAGGATTGCTAAAGCTCCACATAATGCTCCACAAGTTCTTCCGCAACCCATTCCGCCACCAAAAGCTGTAACTACTTCTACTATACTTTCATCAAGTCCCAGATTATAATATTTGTTACTAGCTAAAAATAGTGATTCTGCACAGTTCAGCCCTCTTCCTAAATAATATTCCTTTGCAACATCTTTTAACATCTCATTCCCCTTTTATTTTTGAGTTTTTCCTATGGATATTATAGCAAATACCAAAAGCACTGCTCCCATAAATTGTTGTAATGTAAGAAGATTTCCATTGAAAATATAATCAAATACCACAGATGAAATTGGAAAAGCTAGCTCACATATTGTAGCCACACTTGCGTCAATATATCTTAGCCCTCTATAGTATATCATTATTGCCATACTACCACTTGTTAACATTATAGTTATAAATATTCCCCATTGATAAGGTGTCACTTGGGTAAAATATTTAAAATCTCCATTTAATAAAACAAATATAAAAGTTACAATACTCGTAAAGAAAAATCTTGTATAAAGTGCTGTTATAAATGATGAGTTAGTCAAAATTCTTTTCCCAAATACAGTGGAACTTCCAAAAGAAAATGCAGCTAAAAGTGCAAGTCCACAAGCAGGAAGTATATTATCACTTCCAGTTGAGTGAGGGAGAGCAAATTCAAAAGTCATCACATATCCACCAATCATTGCAAGAAGAGTTAAGAAACAAAAGTTTTTTCCAAGTTTTTCCTTAAGAATTAACCTTGCAAGAATCAGAGCAAATATAGGCTGACACTTTTGAAGTAAAGTTACCACTGTAAGGTGTTGAAAGTTTACCAAAAACAACGCCTTTACAATAGATAAAGTCCCCAAACTTCCACCAAATAAAGCTATACAAAAATAATAAAAAAGATCTTTTTTAGGAAGAGCCACTATATTCTTCATCTCTCTCTTACCAAAAAGAAAGCTCATAAAAACAAAGGGAACAAAATGAAGTATAAACACTACAAAAGGAACTCCCAATTTAAAAAGTCTTGGAGTAAGTACTATCCCGTCTAGTCCCCAAAGAGAGGCTGCAAAACACACAAGCCCAGCTCCTAGATATTTTTTATTTACATTTTCCAATTTTTTCTCCTTCTATCTTCTAAAATAAACTAATTTGGTTTGTTTCACTTAAGTCTTTTACTGCATTAAGTGATTTTAGTTTTTCCAAAACAGTTGAAGACATCTTTGTTCTTCTTTTCAAGTCTTCATAAGATATAAATTTATCTATATTTCTTTCATTTAAAATATTATCTACAACACTTGCTCCAAGTCCAGCTATTCCCATAAGTGGTACTCTTACTTTACCATCTTCAACAGTAAATCTAAATCCTTCAGATTTATAAAGGTCAATTCCTAAAAATTCAAATCCTCTAGCATACATCTCCACTACTATTTCACAGATTGCCACTTGAGTTTTCTTCTTAACATCAAGTTTTGGCTCTTTTGAGAGCTCAGCTAGTTTTGCTTTTGCAAGGTCTTTATTACCCATTATTTCAAAATCAAAATCCTCTATCTTACGTGTTAAGTAAGCTGCATAAAAAGCTAGTGGATAGTGGATTTTAAAATATGCTATTCTCATTGCCATCATAACATAAGCTGTGGCGTGTCCCTTAGGGAACATATATTTTATTCTTTTACAAGATTCAATATACCACTCTTTTACATTTTTTTCTTTCATCATATCAGAGTATTTTTCCCACTGCTCCGGCTCTTTAGATGGCTTACCTTTTCTTACGAACTCCATTATCTTAAATGCCACACCTTTTTCCATTCCGTTATCAATTAGGTAGTTCATTATGTCGTCCCTTACTGTTATAACTTCTGAAAGAGTGGCTGTCCCTTGTCTTATAAATTCTTGGGCATTGTTTAGCCAAACGTCTGTACCGTGAGAAAGCCCAGATATTCTTACAAGCTCAGCAAATGTTTTAGGCAAAGTATCCTCTAGCATCTGTCTTACAAATCCTGTTCCAAACTCTGGTACTCCATAAGTTCCTACAACAGAACCGATGTCTTCAGGAGTTACCCCAAGTATTTCAGTTCCTGAGAAAATTTTCAAAGTATCTGGGTCAGCTATTGGTATATCATAGACATTTACCCCAGTGTATTCTTGTAAAAGTTTTATTGTTGTAGGGTCGTCGTGTCCTAGTATATCAAGTTTTACTAGCTGTTCGTCCATAACGTGATAATCAAAATGTGTTGTGATTGAATCATTTGTTACATCATTTGCAGGGTGTTGTATAGGACAGAAATCAAATACCTCTTTATATTTTGGTACGATTACCATTCCTCCCGGGTGTTGCCCTGTTGTCTTTTTAGCTCCCTCTACTCTTGAGGCTTTTCTTATTATTTCAGCCTTAGATATATTCAAATGGTGATCCTCATAGTATTTTTTTACATAACCAATGGCGTTTTTATCAGCCAGTGTTGATATTGTACCAGCTTTAAATACGTTTGATTTTCCGAAAAGCTCCTCACAATATCTGTGAATTTCTGATTGATATTCCCCTGAAAAGTTAAGGTCAATATCTGGTACTTTATCCCCATTAAATCCCATAAATACTTCAAATGGTATTGAGTGTCCATCTCTTTTAAGTGGTCTTCCACATTTTGGGCAGATTTTTTCTGGAAGGTCAACTCCAGCTCCCTCTCTTTCTATAAACTCAGAATATTTACACTCCTCGTTTGTACAGATATAGTGTGGATAAAGAGCATTAACCTCAGTAATTCCCATCATAAAAGCAACAAGTGATGAACCAACAGACCCCCTTGATCCAACCAAGTATCCATTATCTAGGGATTTTTTTACAAGTTTTTGAGCTGATAGATATAAAACTGAGAATCCGTGACCGATAATAGCCGTTAACTCTCTTTCAAGTCTTGCCTCAACTATTTTTGGAAGTGGATTACCATATATTTCATAAGCTCTTGTATATGTCATATCCCTTACTATATCTTCAGCATTATCAAGCTCAGGTGGGAAGAATCCGTCTGGGATAGGTTGAATTTTTTCTATCTCATCGGATATTTTATTTGTATTAGTTATTACTATTTCGTGAGCTATCTCCTCACCTAAATATGAAAATTCTTTTAAAACTTCATCAGTAGTTCTAAAATAAAATCCATTATCTATTGTATATTGTCTTTCGTTAAATACATTTCCACTACCATAAAGCAAGATACTTCTTATATCTTTTTCCTCTCTATCAAGATAGTGTACATTTGAACTAGCTGTTACAAGCTTTCCGTGAGATTTAGCCACTTGATAAAGATACCTATTCATCTCTTCGATAGCTTTATATGAGCTAATTCTATTTGTTCCATCTTCTTCTATAAATTCATTATAATTTTCTTTTGGAAGAAGTTCCACATAATCATAAAAATCTATGGCACTTTCTAGTCCTTTAAAGTTCCAATCAAGATAATTAAGAGCAAGTTCCCCAGTATTCATAAAATGAACTGTGTTACAAGCTCCTATAAATAATCCCTCTCTAAAGTTTTCTATCTCACTTTTCTTAACTCTCGCTTTTTTATTACCAAAGTTATCCTTATGAGCAAAAGAAACTAATTTATAAATATTTTTTAAACCTGTTTGGTTTTTAGCAAGGACTAAAATATTTATTGTATCTTGTTTTTGAATATTTATTGGGAAAGCTGTATTTAAATCCTCTAGTTTTTTAGCTCCCTTTTCAAAATATCTATCTAAGAAAATTTTAAACATTCCTGCAGTAGCTTGTGAGTCATCAACTGCTCTATGGTGGCTTTCTAATGCTACTCCTAATTTTTTAGTTAGTGGTCCAAGTCCATAACTTTTAAATTCAGGTAACACATCTCTTGCCATTTGAAGTGTATCTATAACACTTGGATCATAATCAATCCCTAAAACTTTTTTGCAGTCACGTCTTATAAAACTCATATCAAATTTTGCATTATGAGCTACCATTGTGGCATCTCCCACAAATTCCATAAATTTTGGAAGAACGTCCTCAATAAATCCAGCATTTTCAAGCATACCGTCGTTTATATTAGTCAGATTTTTTATTTTTTCAGGTACTCTGTTTCTAGGTTTTACAAATTCTGAGAACTTATCTACTATACGAGTTCCCTGCATCTTTATAGCACCTATCTCTATTATTTCGTGTTCGTGGGAATTAAGACCTGTTGTTTCCAAGTCAAATACCACAAATGTTTCTTCCTCTATATTAATATCTTTAGGTTTTGTAATCATAGGTTTTGAATCATCTACCATATACATTTCACAACCTAAGATAACTTTAAAATTCTCATCTTTTTTAGTTTGTTTATAGGCAAATGGGAAAGTATGGACAACTGAATAATCTGTTATTGCAAGACTAGTTTGTCCATAAGATTTGGCTCTTTTGATAAGATCTCCTATCTCAGTAACTCCAACCATTTCACTCATTTTACTATGAGTGTGTAACTCTACCATTTTTTCTTCTGAAGTATCTACTTTTAGCGTTTTCTCTCTTTCAATTTTATTTAGAGATGAGATTATAAGGACTTCTTCGTTGTCACTAAAGGTATCTATCTGTTTTTTTCCACTTACTCTTATAAACTCCCCAACTTTTACCTCTAAATTATCATCTGGTTTAACAAACATCTTTGTTGTAACAGAGTTTTTATTATCTGTTATCCTCATAATATAAAGGAAGTTACCAGTCTTTAACTCTTTTTTCTCAAAATTAAATACCTCTCCCTCTAGTACACATACATCATTATCATAGATATCTGCAAACTCATCTATTGAAATTGGAGTTCCCTTAATCTCTTTAGTTTTTCTAGCTGAAACAGCATTATATTTTTTCTCCCCTTGAGGTTTATCCTCTTTTGGTGCTTGAGAGGCTTTTTGATTTTCTGTATCTATTTTTTGACTAAGGGTTATTATAGTATTTTCTTTCTCTTTTTCTATCTCCTCTATCTCTTTGGCAAAGTCCCCAGCCACAAAGGATACCTTAAAATCATTTATCCCATACTCAGATAAAAGTGATTCTATTTTTAGATTTATTTTTGATTCATATAGAGTTTCGATAGCCATATCATTTTTAAGCTCGATAAATATATTTTTTTCATCAATTCTCACTCTATACAAAAATAGAAATGATTTTGAAACAGCATTCTTAAGTTTTAATTTTTCAATAGCTTTCTCTACTATTTCACTTAAAATTTTTTGAGTTATTTGAAGATTTTCATATTCAATAGAAAATTCAACAGAAAGACTATCTCCGAACTTCTTATGCAGATCCTCACAGACAATATCTGTTTCACACAAGCAAGTTGGGTCTTTTAGCTGACAACTAATTTTTAATTTTTTATATAAATCCTCATATATTATCTCTTTTACCATTAGATTTTTTGCACCAATGTGATGAAAAAAATCTGGCTTGGTAGAAACCCTTGTCTTCCTGCTCATCTTTTCCCCTCTTCCTTACACAAAAAATTAATTTTCTCCAAAAATTCTATCTAAAATAATAGCCACAGCAGCTCTTACTGATAGGTGGTTATATTTTGTAGTTCCTCTGATTGGCTCTAGTATAAAGTCTGACATATCCATTACTTCTTGGATAAGTCCCCAACCAGTTCCAAATAAAAATAGATATGGTTTGTCATCATTAAATATTTTTTCAGAAAGCCCTTTATAGCTTATTGAGTTTGGGAAAGTATGAGCTGATGTTGTGATAATCACTGGTTTTTGCCCCTCTCTTTCTTCAATATCTTTTATAGCTTGTTCTATTGATACTTTTACTCTTGTATTTACAAAAGCTGATTCTCTATCTTTATTGTATTCTCCACCACTTCCATCTTGCCAATACCCTATAATTCTTTCAGTAAGTTGTTTTTGTGCATCAAGTGGCACTATTAAATCATACTCTTTTATATTATAAGTTCTACAACTTCTTGATATATCGTGAATATCAAAGTTTGTAACAGAAGTACAAACTACACTTTTATTTTTATTATATACTGGATAGTGAACTAATCCTAAATAAACTTTATCTCTCACTTTCTTCATCTCCTAATTTTTTATCTTCTTGCTCTTTTAATTCTTTTAACATCTCATTAAAAAGTTTCTTTTCTGTTTTGTCAAACTCCCTACCTTCTAAAAGGTCAGGTCTTCTCAGATATGTTCTCTTAAGGCTCTCCTTTATTCTCCACTCTCTTATTTTTTTGTGGTTTCCTGACATCAATACTTCTGGCACTTTTAGCCCCTCGTATTCAGCAGGTCTTGTATATTGTGGAAAGTCCAAAAGCCCATTAAAAAAAGAATCGTTTTCATAGGACTCTTTTGTAATTACCCCGGGGATTAAACGAGAGATAGCATCAACCATTACCATTGCAGGAAGTTCCCCACCTGTTAGTACAAAATCTCCAATTGATATTTCCATATCAACTTTTTCTTCTACTACCCTTTCATCTATCCCCTCATAGTGTCCAGCTATTATTGTTATCTCCTCTTCCTTTCCAAGTTCTATTGCTAACTTTTGATTAAAAGTTACCCCTTGAGGAGAGGTATATATAACTTTTCCACCTACTGTTTCTAAAGCACGAAAAAGAGGTTCTGGTTTCATAACCATTCCCCCTTCTCCTCCATAAGGGATATCATCTGCCTGTTTATGTTTATCAAAGCAAAAATCCCTAATATTTATAATGTTAATATCTATAAGATTATTTTTAATAGCTTTTCCTATGATACTTTGAGTTTTAAAACCTTGAAACAATTCTGGAAATAAAGTTAAAATATTTATTTTCAATTTTAAACCTCGTTTCTTTTATTTTTGTTTATATACATTATTTATTTTCTTCTTTTGATTTATCTTCTAACATACCTTCCCAAAGGTCAACTGTTATCTTTCTTCCATCAAAATCTATATCTTTTACAAAGTTCTCAAGATTTGGAATCATAGCCTCTGTGTTTTCAGTTTCCACAACTAAAATTTCGTGAGCTGCTGTATCAAATACCTCTGTTACTTTTCCTATATTTTGTCCTTCTAAAGTTACAACTTCCATTCCAAGTAAATCTTGTAATAGATATTCGTCTTCTTCAAGACCTAGTACCATTCTATTAACTTTTATAACAGAGTTTTGAAGTAAATTCCCTTGAGTTTTATTTTCTATCTCATCAAATTCAAGGATTACTTTATCTCCAACTAATGGAGAAACTTTTTTTACTGTGAATACACATCTTTCTCCATTTGGTTTTTCGACAAGGACTTTTTCTCCAACAAGCCCCTCTTCGTCACCAATATTTATATTAGCTTTTAAAGCTCCTTTTAAGTGATGAGTACCTGTGATTTTTCCTATTATAACTAACTCTTCCATAACTCACCTAGTCTAAAAACTCTACGTTTACGTTTAATTTATCTTTTACTCCAGCTCCTTGCATAACTCCTCTTATTGCATTAGCTGTAAGTCCATTTTTACCGATAACTCTTCCCATTTCTCCTTCAGCTACGTTTACTTTGAAGATAACAGTATCATCTATTACCTCGTAAGTTATTCTTATAGCTTCTTCAGTTTCAACTAATCCTTTTAAAATATATTTTAAAAGATTTTCTAATCTTTCCATAATCTTCCTCCTCGTATAATATTTATATAATAATTTTTTAATTATTAAGCTATTTTAATTTTTATGTAATATACTGTTATTAGATA
>NZ_JADYTX010000042.1 GCF_021531475.1 Fusobacterium perfoetens
AGAAGTCCAATAGAATATAGGAAATTTAAAGAAAAAAATGTTGATAATTAAATTGAGTACTTGACAGGGTACAGATCACCATTAGGTTAAAATTTTTTTATATCTAATAAAATTTTTTATGGAGAAAACTTATGGATTTTAAAGATTGGGAAATAATAAAAACTATTTCTGAAGAGTTAAGTCTCACAAAAACAGCTGAAAAATTATATACTTCTCAGCCTGCTCTGACTTATAGATTAAATAAATTAGAGGAAGAATTAGGAGTAAATATTTTAGTAAGACACTCTAGTGGTGTAGTACTTACAAAAGAGGGAGAATATTTAGCTGAATATTCTAAAAAAATGTTGCTTGAATATGAACTTATGAAAAAGCATATCAATAATTTAAAGTTAGAAAATGAAAAAACTATAAATATTGGCGTAAGTACCACTGTTGCTAAATATAAATTAGCTTCGATTCTTCACGATTTTAAAGAAAAATATCCTGATATAAAAATAAATTTAAAGACGGGAGCTTCTTCTTCAGAACTTCCTATTCTGTTAAAAGAAAATAAAATTCAACTGGCTCTTTTAAGAGGCGATGGGGCTTGGGGAGATGTTAAATATATTGTCAATTCAGAACCATATGGAATAATAACCAATTTTCCCTTTGATGCTGAAAAATTGCAATCTCTTCCATATATACAACATGAAACAAAAAATGTAGTTTATTCTAAATTTTACTTAGAAGAATGGGCTAAATTTCATTTAGGAAAAGATAAAAAATTTGAAGTAATAAAAGTAGATTCAACAGAGGCTTCTCTTGAAATGGCGAAAAATGGAATAGGTTGGACAGTTCTACCTAAAATTCATATTCAAAATTTTAATTCCTTATTTTTTTATCCAATGTCAAAACCAGATGGAACATTTTTTGAAAGAGAAACTTATCTTTTAACAAAAGAGGAAAATCTAGAAAAAAATGAAATAAAATCTGCAATAAATTTTATTTTAGAGAATAAAACTAAATATTTCAAATAAAAAATAAGAGCCGAAACTCTTATTTTTTATTTTTTGTAAGTTCTTTATAACATACTGCACATACACCATTATAATGGTCTCCTACTGATATTCCATCATTATCTGCTTCCATATCTCCAATCATAACATTCATTGTAGCCTTTCTTTTTCCACAATGACCACAGACAGTTTTTATTTCATTTAAAGTTGTAACATATGGCAACATATAAGCTACCGTAGGAAATAATTCTCCTCTAAAATTACTCATAAGACCATACAAGAATATATTTATATCAAAATCTATCATTACTTGAACCAGTTGATCACAATGATGTTTTCCCAAAAATTGAAATTCATCTACCAATATCAAGTCAAGCTCATGAGATTTACAATAATCATAAAAATTAAATTTTTCATCTACCACTACAGCCTCTATTGTATATTCCATAGCTCTACTAGATACTACATGACCATCTCTCTCATTTTTATAAGGTTGAAATACCTCTACCTTTTTTCCTACACTCTTATTTCTATGAGCTGTAAGTAAAAGTTCTGATGATTTTCTTGAGCCAACAACTCCATAATAAAAATTTATTTTTCCAGACAAAATTTTTCACCTCTCTTATAATTCTAAAAAATATTATATCATTTTTCCCAATTAAAAACTACACCCTAATCTTATTTCTAAGATTTCAGGTGTAGCTATTTTTTTTATTTCTTATTGTAATTTATTAAGCAACCAGCTTTTATTATTTCTTTTTCCACATCAGTCAGATAACTTATTGAAAGATTTATTTCTTTTATTTCATCTGAAATAACATAAGCTTTTATTGATTTCATATCTCCATTTAAAGTATCTTTTATATTAGGAACATAGATATAATCATTTATTTCAAATTTTGCCTCTTCTTCCATTATAAATGGTATCATTCCCCAGTTAATTAAATTTGAACGATAACGTTTTGTTGCATATTCTTTTGAAATATTTGCTAAACCTCCTAAGACTCTTTGGCAAGATGCAGCTTGTTCTCTAGCTGATCCATCTCCGGGTTTTATTGCATATATTGTACTTCCAATTTGAATATCATCAAGATTTATTTTTTCTTGTCCAGATATTTTATTTATTTTTTCTATTACAACTTTTATTTCATTTGAAATATTTCCTGTTGCTCTATCTTTTTCAAGTTTATCAACTTCTTTAGCTCTTCCTACATACTCAGGGTCTCTTCTTGAAAGTGTAAATTCTGCAAGTCCTAATGGATTTGAACGATAAGATGATGTTTCTCCTGATGGAATTAGCTCATCTGTTGTTGTTACTGGATCCATTATTTTAGAGCAAACTTTTAATAAAATATTATCTGCTAAATTTCTCATCTCTGGCCAATCTTTAATATTTGGTCCATATTTTAATTCACTTTCAAAATCTCCTTTTTCAAATCCATAAAATACTCTATTCTCATAAGAAGTTTCATCAAATTTATATTCAGGTACTTGATGTTCTTTGTAAACTTCCTCTGCTGAAGTTAAAATTCCACCATTTAAAGCTGTTGCAGCAATAGATCTTGCGTCCATTAAAGCCACTGCTGACATTTGATTTACTCCTGGTTTTGATCCCTCACGATTTGGGAAATTTCTTGTAGTGTGACGGATACTTAAACCATTATTTACTGGTGTGTCTCCTGCTCCAAAACAAGGTCCACAGAAAGCCGTTCTTATTATCGCCCCAGTATTTGTTAAATCTGTAATAACTCCCTGTTTTAAAAGTTCTGTAAATACAGGTTGAGATGATGGATAGATAGAAAGTGAAAACTCTCCATTTCCACAACTTTTATACTTTAGGTAATTTCTCGCCTCTACTAAGTTTGTATAATTTCCTCCAGCACAACCTGCAATTACTCCCTGTTGAACCATAATTTTTCCATCTACTATTTTATCTGTAAGAGATAAAATTCTCTTTCCTGTTATATTGAAAGCCTCTTCCTCAACAGCTTTTAATATTTCATATGGGTTTTTCTTAAGTTCATCAATTTCATATACATTACTTGGGTGGAATGGTAGAGCTATCATTGGTTTAACTGTATCTAAATCAACATAGACACAACCGTCATAGTATGCTACATCTTGTGGATTTAATTCTTTGTACTCATTTTCTCTTTTGTGAGTTTTTAAAAATTCTCTAGTATCCTCATCTGTTCTCCAAATTGAAGATAAACAAGCAGTTTCAGTTGTCATTACATCAACACCATTTCTAAAATCTGTTGTCATACTAGATACCCCAGGTCCTACAAACTCAACTATTTTATTTTTTACATATCCTTTTTTGAAAACTGCTCCTATTATTGCAAGAGCTATGTCTTGTGGTCCAACCCAAGGTTTTGGTTTTCCATCTAAGTAAATAGCAATAACTTCTGGATAAGTTATATCATAAGTTTGTTCCAAAAGTTGTTTTACTAATTCTCCGCCACCTTCCCCAATAGCGATAGTTCCCAAAGCCCCATATCTTGTATGAGAGTCTGAGCCAAGAATCATTTTTCCACAACCAGCAAATTTTTCTCTCATAAACTGATGTATTACAGCTATGTGTGGCGGAACATAAATTCCCCCGTATTTTTTCGCAGCAGATAAACCAAACATATGGTCATCTTCATTGATTGTTCCTCCCACAGCACATAACGAGTTATGACAATTAGTTAATACATATGGAAGAGGAAATTTTTTCATTCCTGAAGCTTTTGCTGTTTGAATTATTCCTACGAAAGTTATGTCATGAGAAGCCATAGCATCAAACTTTATTTTCAAATTATCCATATTAGAATTTGTATTATGACTTTTTAAAATAGAATAAGCTATTGTTCCCTTTTTAGCCTCTTCTTTTGACATATTATATTCTGTTACAATATTTTTCCCATTTAATAAATAAATTCCATCTTCATATAGTTTAACCATTTTACCCTCCGTTCTTTTTGAATAATTGTATACAATTTATAAATAAATGATATCATATTTATATTATTTAGTCAATTACTTAAAAAGAAAAAAGAGAGGATTTTAGTCCTCTCTAATTTTTATACTAAATTAAATATGGTTTTACTATAGTTAAAAACTCTTCTTTTCTTTCTAAAAGTTGTCTAAATGAGATTTTTTCTTGGTCAAGTTTAACAGCAACTTCTCCTATAAATTTAGGAATATTTCTTGCTATAATTGTTCCAATTCTTTCTCCAAGTTCAGTTTTTTCTCTGCTGAAAATTCCTCCAATATATAAGTCAAATACATCTTCTAACACATCTCCAACTTTTCTTTTTCCTCCTGCAAATCCAATCTCATTAACTTGATGTCTTGCACAAGAGTTTTGACAACCAGAAATATGAATAGATGGTAATAACTCTTCAGGTATATTATTTTCTTTTAAATAAGTTAATATCTCTGTTAAAAGTTTTTGACTTTGTTCTATTCCCATTTGACAAGTTGGAACACCTATACAGCTTACACTTTGTTGAACTTTATTAAGCATTCTTACTGATTTTGTTAGTTCCAAAAGTTCTTTAATTTGCTCTTCAGTAAGATTTCTTACATAGATACTTTCTGTCATACTAAGTCTTGCTTCTGTATTTGGATTTTTATCCAAAAATTCTACTAAAGTTTTAAAAGTTTCTGTTGGTAGTTGTCCATTCATTGGATGTAATACCATAGAATATAGATTATCTTGTCTTTGAGGAATTACACAACTATTTTCTTCTAATTTATGAGAATATTTCTCTAAAGTAGTTGATAACTCAACAGGTATATTTACATCTAAGTTTAATTTTTCTTTTACTTCTTTTAGGTGTTTTTCGTAGCATTCTATAAAAGCTTCTACACCCATTCTTCTTGGGATATATCTAGTTCTTGCTTTTGCCTTATTTTGATAATCTCCCTCTGCTATGAAAAGTTGTGTCATTCCCTCTACATGATAAAGAATATCTTTTGGTTCTACTAATTTTTCATAATGAAGAGCTGGAGCTGGGTTTCCTCCTAATCCTCCTGCTATAAATAATCTGAAATATGGTTTTCCATCTTTTACAGTTGCCATAAATCCTAAATCATTTAAAGTTGCGTTAGCGCCATCTTTATCACTTGAAGAAAATGCTATTTTTAATTTTCTAGGTAATTTATAAGTTGTTATTTGACTCATTAAGTATTTTCCAACTTCAAGAGCAAAAGGTGTCACATCAAAATACTCACCTTTTTCCACTCCAGACATAGCTGAAAGTGAAACGTTTCTTGGGAAGTTTCCTCCTCCACCACGAGTATAAAGATTGTGGTCTATTGCCTCGTCCATTATATCACATACATCATCGATCCCCAAATCGTGTAGTTGTATAGCTTGTCTTGTAGTTAAATGTAAACGTTTGATATCATATTTATCTAAAAATGATACTATTAGTTTTAGGTGTGCTAAAGGAAGAACTCCTGAATTAGTACGAAGTCTAATCATGAATTTTTCTCCACCACGTTGGGCGTAAACTCCCATACCTCCAGACTTACCTTTAAAGTCACCTATTGAAACTTCTTTTTTTAGAAATCTGTGCCCCAATTCACGAAAATCATCTATTTCCCCTTTTAACAATTGATTGAATCCTTCCATAAAAGTTCTCCTCTCTAAAAAATTATTATAGATAAATTATATACCAACTTTTATTTTTTGTATATATTTTTTTGAAAATTTTTTTAGAAAAAGTGTTATTTTATTTTTTAATTAAAAAAAATTATATGTTATTTTATTCTTTCCTTAAAATATTGAATAGTTGACTTTTTAGAATTAAGAAGATGTTTTTTATTAACTTTTTTAACCTCTTCTAAGTTGTTTTCTATCATAAATTTTAAAATGCTTTTATGCTCTTCAAATGCCTCTCTTATTCTCTCCTCTTTTCCCAAAGATTTTATTCTTAATTTTCCAAGAATAAATGTATAACTTTTTAAAATTTTCAAAGTAAACTCTAAATCTGAGTAATCATACAAAATTTTTGTATAGTCTGTAAAAAGTTTTTTTGTTTCTTTCCAATTAGAGCAAGATATTTGAAATTCTGTTAATCTTAAATTATCCTCTAATTTTTCTATTAGTTCTTTATCAACTGGTTTAGACATTATTTTATCATAAATAATATCTTCTAAAGCTATTCTTATTTGAAAAATCTCCTCTATTTTTTTCTCATCCATATCAGTAATTTTTATTCTTCCATTAGGAGTTCTTTCAACTATTCCTTCAATCTCTAATTTTTTTATAGCTTCTCTCAATGGAGTACGACTCACTTCTAATTTTTCACATAAATCCAATTCTACTATTTTATCTCCAAAATCAAGCTCACCAGTCATAAATTTTTCTTTAAGTTTTATATAAATATTGTCGCTTATATTTATTCTCTCACGCATTTCACAACCTCTAATCAATATTTTTTATAAAAATATTATACTTCAAAAAATAAAATAATGCAAAAAAAACTGGCTTACTACAAAGTAGCAAACCAGTGTTTATCTAAATTTATTTAGCTTGTCTTATTACATCTATTACAGTTCCATCTCTATATTCTATAACTCCAACTATTGTATCTCCAAACTCTGTTTTTTCTGGTGTACCTGTTAGATGTTCTACATCTTTTCTAAGCTCCCCTATTGTTTTTGTTTTTATTCCAGCATTATCTAAAGCCTCTTGTAAATCTTTTCTGTTAGGATTTACACAGATTCCTCTCTCTGTTACTAAAATATCAACTGTTTCTCCAGGTGTAACAACATTTGTTACTTTATCTGTGATTATTGGTATTCTTTTTCTCATTGTTGGAGCCACTACTAAAGTAAGTTTTGCCCCTGCTGCTGTATCTGGTGCTCCTCCAACAGCTCCCATTATCATTCCTGTTGAACCTGTTAGTGAGTTTATATTATAATCTTCGTCAATTTCTGTTGCAGAAAGTATCATTACATCTAGTTGATGAGCTACACAAGATTTATTGTGTGGATTAGCATACATTGAAGATGACATCTCTAAATGATTTGCATTTTTTGCAACAGATGCTGCTGCTACTCCATCAAAACTTTGAGTATCTAAAATAGCATTAAAATATCCTTCCTCTAAAAGTTCAACTAAATATCCAGTTGCTCCACCTGAAACAAAAGATCCTTTTATTTCATTTTCTTTCATATATTCTTTTAAGAATCTACATACTGCTAGTGATGATCCACCTGAACCAGCTTGGAAAGAAAATCCATTTTTTATAGCTCCACTTGCTATTAAAACTTTTGCAGCATTTTCAGCTATTAAAAGTTCTTGAGGATTTTTTGTAATTCTTGTAGCTCCAGTTGCTATTTGTTCTGGATCTCCTATTGAATCTACAACTACAACATAATCAGTATATATCATAGGTATTGATATTTTTTGTAATGGAAATTCTACTAGATTATCAGTTATTGCAACAACTTTATCAGCATATTCAGCATCTACCATTGGATATCCCATAGCACCAAAAGCTGATTTTCCTTCACAACCATTCATATTCCCCATTGGATCACAAGCTGGTGCAGCAATAAATGCAATATCGATTTTTAATTCTCCTGCCTCAATTGCTCTTCCTCTTCCACCGTGAGTTCTAAATACAACTGGTTTTCCCAAAATATTATTTTTAGATATTTCTTTTGCAATCTCTCCTCTAAGACCAGAAGTATTTATTCCTGTAACCACTCCGTTTCTTATATGTTCGATTAAAGGTTCGTGAGCTTTTGTAAGTGATGAAGCTACTAAATTAAGATTTTTTATTCCCATTTTAGCTATTTCATCCATTACCATATTTAAAACATAATCACCATTTCTTAGGTGGTGGTGGAAAGATATTGTCATTCCATCTTTTATTTGACATTTTTCTAAAGCCTCTCTTATTGAAGCCACCAATTTGCTATCTCCAGGTTTTGAGCAAGATAATTTTACAGAACTTCTTTCTCCACAAGGAGCTGTTGCAAATGGTCCAGCATAAGGTTTAACCTCTCCATACCCTTCAATATAACTAGGAATTTCTCTATTTACTTTATTTATTAATGTTTTTATTTCCACTCTAATTCATCTCCTCTTTATTTGATAACTCCTGCTGCTTTAGCAAGTCTAACCACTCTTTCTGCTTTTGAAATAACAGGTATATCAACCATTTTTCCATCAACTGTTATTACTCCACCTCTACTAATATCTGCGGCTGCTGCAGCCTCAACTATTCTTAAAGATTTTTCAATTTCCTCTTTACTAGGAGTAAATACATCGTGAATTATTTTTATTTGAGAAGGGTGAATACAAGATTTTCCAGCAAATCCAAGATTCATAGAAGATTTTATTTCATTTTTAAATCCTTCCACATCAGCTAAGTCTGACCAAACAGTATCTATTGCATCGATTCCAGCTATTGAAGCAGCCATTGATACCATATTTCTAGCCATAAATATCTCTGTTCCCTCTTTAGTTCTTGTAGCTCCAAGACATCTTGTATAGTCTTCTGCTCCAAAAGATACGCTTACAATTCTTGGAGATGCTTTAACTATATCAAATACATTCATTACAGCTTTTGGAGTTTCAATAGATGCTTGTATTTTACAAGAACCTACTTCTATTCCATTTTCTTTTTCTATTTCTGTAAGAAGTTCGTCTAGCTCTTTTATTTGTTCTGGAGTTTCTGTCATAGCAAGTCTCATATTTCTAAGTCCAGCAGGAACTAAAGTTTTTACATCATCTTTTCCAAACTCTGTATAAAGTGGATTTATTCTGGCAAATATCTCTGTATCTCCGTAGTCCACTACTTTTAAAGCCTCAGCAAGTAAATCTCTTGCTGCATCTTTTTCAGAATATTTTACTGCATCTTCTAAATCAAACAAAACACAGTCTGGTCCATATAGATGAGCTGTAACTAACATTTTTGGGTTATTTGCTGGAGCAAACATCATTGTTCTTCTTGATCTTCTAATTGCCATTATTTATCCCCTCCATTCATAGCTCTTCTTATAGCTGTTCTTGTTCTTCCTTTTATAACAAAATCCAATGCACCAAAATCTTGAACTAAAACTTTTGCATTTTCAACTTTCATATCTTCTAAAACTTCTCTTACTGCTTTTTCCATTAATTTTCCAAACATTTTTTTTAACTTAGATTCTATTGTTATCTCTATTCCTTGAAAATCAAGATCAACTGTTACTAAAACATCAGAATCTTTTTCATTTCCACAAACGCCTATCATCTTTCCTCCTTAAAATATTCCAGTTTACAGAATATTGTATACAGTATTTATATTAGAATTTTAACTCTTTTTACAACTTTTGTCAATATAGTTATCAAAATTTATAATAAAATAAGAGAAAAGTTTTCCCTTTTCTCTTATTTCAATTAAATATTTATTTTTCTATTTATTGAGATTTTAAAAGAAAAGAATATTTTATTTTCAGTTATTTCTATTTTTTCTTTTCTAATGCAAATTTTATTAATGGATAAACTAACATTATTACACAAGCAGTCATTAAAACAGCTGTGATTGGTTTTGTAAATATTGTAGCTAAACTTCCATTTGTTAATGTATAAGCTCTTCTAAAGTTAGATTCACTCATTTGTCCTAATACTAATCCAAGAACAAGAGCAGCTGAATTATATTTTAATTTAACAAATAAATATCCTATTATTCCTGCAGTTGCCATTAATAATACGTCACCAGAGTTATTTTTTAAAGCATAAGCACCAATTGTAGCAAGCATTACAATTACAGGTCCTAATATTGTATAAGGTACAGCTAAAATTTTAGCAAATACTTTAGCTACTGCCATTGCAACGATAACCATTACAATATTAGTTACAAACATAGATCCAAATACAGATGCTAAGTAATCTGGTTGAGTTTTTACCAATAATGGTCCTATTTGAACCCCTTTAATTACAAGAGCAGTCATCATAATAGCTGCAGCGTTTCCACCAGGGATTCCTAAAGATAGTAATGGTACCATTGATCCTCCAGTAGCAGCATTATTAGCAGCCTCTGAAGCAACTATTCCGTCTGCAATTCCTGTTCCAAGTTTATCTGCCCTTTTTGAAACTTTTTTCTCTATAGCATATGATAGGAAAGAAGCTATTGTTGCTCCTGCTCCCGGTAAAATTCCAACTATTGTTCCAAGTATAGAAGCTCTTGTCATAGTAGCTTTTGTAGCCCAAATTTCTTTAAATCCAGGTAAAACAGTTTTTATTTTTCCATCTCCATCATCTTTAGAAACACTTTCTAATTTTGTTCTAGGTTTACCAGTTTGTTTTAAAACTTCTGTTACAGCAAAAAGTCCTATCATTACAGGAATCATTTCTATTCCAGAAAGAAGTGTTGAACTTCCCCAAGTAAATCTCGCTATACCAAGCATTGGGTCCATTCCTATACAAGCTAAGAATAATCCTAAAAGTCCAGAAATCAAAGTTTTTACTATATTATCACTATCAAGACAAGATAAAACTGAAAGTCCTAAGAATGAAACAGCAAATAGTTCTGATGGTCCAAATTTTAAAGCTATACTTGATAACTGTGGAGATATAAGTGCCATTGCAAAAGCTGCTACCATTCCTCCAACTGCTGAAGCCACTAGTGAAAATCCTAAAGCTTTTCCAGCTTCCCCTCTTTGAGCCATTGGATAACCATCAAATGTTGTTGGAGCACTTGAAGGTGTTCCAGGAATTTTAAATAGGATAGCTGTAATTCCTCCACCTGTAATAGAAGCACAATAAACTGCAACTAAGAAAGCTATTGCAATAACTGGATTCATTGCATAAGCAAATGGTAAAGCCAAAGCTACTGCCATTGAAGCACTAACACCAGGTAAAGCACCAAAAATAACACCTAATATTGTTCCTGCTGTAATCAACAAAAATGTACTTGGAGTTAATATAATTTTTAATCCTGTAAATAACAAATCAAACATCTTTTATAACCCCCTTTTTATGTTAAGAATTATAGTTTCTAATGATAATGCAAAGTTACGGAATATTCCAATTCCTCTTTCAAGTCTTATATCAAGTAATCCTTGGAAAATTGCATATAATATAAAGGTAATAATTAAAGAAAATACAAGAAGTTTTACTATTTTTCTTTCTCCTAATAATGCTCCATAAGCACTTAAGAATAAAAAGCAACTAGCTACAAATCCTATATATGGCATTACCAAAGTCATTGCTGCTATAAGTATCATTCCTAAAAATAGTTTACTTTTGAAAAATCCAACAATATCTATTTTCTCTTTTTCTTTTCCTTTATTTTGTTTTATTGTACTAACTATATTTGAAATTAAAAGTCCTACCATTAAAACTATTATAATTCTTGGCCAAAATGCTGCTCCTAACTCTGTTGGAGTTGGTGCTGGAGATTCTGCTCCGACTAAGAAGAAACAATAAATATTAAATATAATCAACCCTACTGAGAATAAAATATCCAAAATTTTCACCTACCTTTTATAAAAAAGAGGTGTAGAGAACTACACCTCAGATTTGTTCCGCATCCTCATCTAGTAACTAGTTTTTCTTACCAAAAAGTTCTGTTAAAGATTTATAATCTTCGTCCCATTGTGCTTTGAAATCAGCTCTGTTTAACCAACCTTGTCTTTGGTCTAACCCTTCTGTTTTTGCCCAATTTTTAAAGAAGTCACTTGCTAAAGCTTTTTCTGCTGCAGCCTCAAAAGATTTTAATGCTTCTTCAGGAGTTCCTTTTAAATAGAAGATTCCTCTTGATGGTCCAAAGAAACAATCGATTCCTAAATCAGCAGCACATTTAACATTTTCATATCCAGGTAATGTTAATGGTTTTTCTGTTGCTGAGAATAAAACTTTCATGTCTCCTGATGCTACCATTGCTGATACTTCAGCTGGTCCAACACAAGCTATTCCAACGTGTCCACCAATAACGTCTGCATTTAATTGTGATCCTTCAGTATATGCTACTGGTTCTATTTTATCTCCAAAAGCACTCATAACACAAGCTGCATCAAGTCCTGTTATTGTCATAACTCCTGCTTTTACTTTTCCAGGATTTTCTTCAGCATATTTCATTAATTCTTCATAATTGTTATATGGAGATTTTGCACTTGTTACAAATATATTACAGTCATGTACCATTTGTACTAATGGTTGAAGAGTTCCATATACATCATAATTTGTTGCTCCAGATATTTGGGCAAGCATTGGAGACGGAGTCGCCATTATATATGTATATCCATCTGCTGGTTGTTTTGCTCCAAACTCTATTCCAGATACTCCTCCAGCCCCTGATCTATTATTAACTACAACTGGTACTCCTAATTCTTTTTCTAATGCAGTTGCAAATGTTCTTGTAGTAGTATCTGCTCCTCCACCAGTACCCCAAGGACAGATGATTTCTACTTTTCTTTCCCATTCCCATTCACCAGGAGCTTTAGTTTCTTTTGAAGAATCTCCTCCGCACCCTGTAAATACTGCTAATGCTAAAGTTGATAATGCTGTTATAAGAACTTTTTTACTAAACATACTTCCACCTTCCTTTTTGTTATTTAGATAACTTTTAAATATATTATTCAGAATATTGTATACAATAATACTACTCAATATATTTAAAAAAGTCAATAGTTTTTTTAAAAAATATTTTTTTTAAGTTTTTTTTGTTCTAAATAAGTTTATAATTCTAAAAATTATACATATAAAAAAGCTAACTTTTTTCATAGTTAGCTTTTTTTCATTTTATTTTTTTGATTTTTCAAAATATTCTTTACCTTTAAAATAAAAAACTAGCGAAAATACTATTATTATCATTCCCACAACTGTATTGAAAGTAGGTTTTTCATCTGGAAGCATAATCCAACTAAGAATTGCTCCTAAAATTGGATTTATTAATCTACACATATTTACTTCTGAAACTTTTGTATTTTTATCTTGTAAAGCCATAAACCAAAAACTAAAAGCAAACACTGAAACAAATACTAAAGTTCCGAGACTTAAATAAAATCCCATTGGCTTTCCTATAAAATTTCTATATCCTTCAATTCCCACTCCTGTAAGATATAATAAAAATCCTCCAAAGAACATTTGAACAGCATTTAAAAATATTGGATCTATATTAGCTTTATACTCTGCAACTTTTATAGCTGAATAACCTTGGAAAATAATATTCATATATAAAAGTCCAATTCCTACGAAACCAATTGCACCTATTGGATTTCCACTTCCTTTTACTCCAACTATCATTAAAAGTCCTGCTAAACTTATAAGTATACTTATTATTTTATGCTTATTCAATTTATCATTTTCAGTCATAATATGACTAAGAATAATATTAACAAAAGGTGTTGTTCCCATTATTATTGATGAGATTGCACCATCTACCAAATTTACCCCTATATAAAAAGAGGCATATCCCAGAAAAATATT
The DNA here is from genome assembly GCF_021531475.1 of Fusobacterium perfoetens. Lineage (NCBI taxonomy): Bacteria > Fusobacteriati > Fusobacteriota > Fusobacteriia > Fusobacteriales > Fusobacteriaceae > Fusobacterium > Fusobacterium perfoetens. Next base: position 13,414 of record NZ_JADYTX010000042.1, read on the forward strand.
TACTATAATAAGTAGGGTAAATAATTTTCTGTTTTCTTTTATCTCTTCCCACATTCCTTTATGCCAAGTATATATAAATAAAATTATCCCAACTGATGTAAATCTAAGCCCAGCAAAATTTATTGGAGTCATTTCATAGCTAAGCCCTGTTTTAATTACTGGATTTACTATTGCCCAAAGTACTGATGCCAAAACTGCATAAATTAAACCATTTTTTCTATACATTTTTCCCCCTGATTAATTTTTTGATATACTACATATTTTAAGATAATATCCAATATATATCAACAAAAAATCCCTTTAATAATTCCATATATGAAAAAATACACTCTCCATCTTAAATAATTAAGGTAGAGAGTGTAAATATATTTTTAAATATTATTTAAAACTTTCTTATTTTTCTAATTCTATAATTTGAAATATCTTGGTCACCAGCAGTAGCTATTGTAGCTATCATAGCAGCTACCAACATTTCTGGTTCTGCTTCTAATTTTTCAAGTGTCAATTTTTCTTTTTTTAATCTTGGACTTGCTATTTCAACTTGTTCTACTTTTTCTTTACTTCCAAATATTTTTTTAAAAAAATCTAGCATATCTTTCATCACTTCCTATTTAAAATATATTTATCTTTTATTTTACCATTGTAGAAATATATTTATCTCTTGTATTTTTTTCGCTGGTTTTGGATTATATTTATTTTCTAAGAATTTTCTAGCATTTTCTGGGAATAGGGCATAGCTTAACACATCTTCCATTGAATGAGCTAAACTTCCTATCTCTTGTCTATATTTTTCCAACTCTGGACCTATTTTATCTGCTGGTCTACATGTTGTCGGAACTTCATTTCCTATTATTATTTTTTGCACCTCTGGATCTATTAGTGCTGGAGATTTTCCATATAATCCTCTTACATAATCTTTTATCTCTTTTGGTACTACTTTATATCTTTGTTTCATCAACACATTAAATACTGCTTGTGTTCCTACCATTTGTGATAATGGAGTTACAAGTGGTGGATATCCTAAATCTTTTCTTACTTTTGGTATCTCTCTTAATACCTCTTCATATTTATCCATTGCATTTTGACCTGATAATTGAGACATTAAGTTTGATAACATTCCTCCAGGTACTTGATATATTAAGGCTCTTGGTTCTGTTTCCATTACTTTTGGATTCATTATTCCATTCTTTCTATATTTATCTATTACACCTTTTAAATAATCTGCTATCTCACCTAATACTTCCATATTAAGTTTTGGATCTCTTTCTGTATCTTTTAAAATCTCTGCAAACACTTCTGTTGCTGGTTGTGATGTTCCACCAGAAAATGGTGACATAGCAGTATCTATTATATCTACTCCAGCTTCTATTGCATTTGCGTATAAAATTTCTGCTATTCCTGTTGTACAATGTGTGTGTAATTCAAGAGGAAGACGAGTAACTTCTTTTATTCTTTTTACAAGTTTGTAACCTACATCTGGTAAAAGTATTCCAGCCATATCTTTTATACAGATTGAATCTACTCCCATCATTTCAAGTTCTTTTACTTTTTTTACATAATACTCTATTGTATGAACTTCACTTATTGTATAAGCTATACACCCTTGACAATGTCCTCCATATTTTTTTACAGAGCTTATTGTTGTTTCTAGATTTCTAAAGTCGTTTAAAGCATCAAAAGCTCTTATTATATCGATTCCATTTTCTATTGATTTTTTTACAAATTCCTCTACCACATCATCTGCATAATGCTTATATCCCAATAAGTTTTGACCTCTTATTAGCATTTGTAATTTTGTCTTTTTTACTTTCTCTCTGATAAGTCTTAATCTTTCCCAAGGATCTTCATTTAAAAATCTTATACAAGAGTCAAATGTAGCTCCTCCCCAAACTTCCATTGAATAAAATCCTGCTTCATCCATTTTTTCAATTATTGGCATTATTTCTTCAGTTGTAAGTCTTGTTGCTATTAATGATTGTGCCCCATCTCTAAAAGCTGTTTCTGTTATTTTTAAATTTTTCATAGCCCCTCCCTTAAGATACTGTATACAGTATAAATTAAAAATATTATACTTTAATTAAAAATAACTGTCAACAAAAAAATAAAAGAACTATCAAATTTTTAATAGTTCCTCTGATAAATCTTACATATTTTTTAGCTCTTTTATTATTCCACTGTAAAGAACTTCTTTTTTATTATTTTCTTTTAGAAGAACTACTCCGCCTTTTTCATTTATCTCTATTAATTTTCCTGAAATTTTTCTGTTACTACTACTTACCAACACATCTTTATTTAAAAATTTAAAGTAATGACAATACTCTGAAATATTTTTCTTTCTATCAAAAATATATCTTTCATCACAAATTAATTTTTCAATCTCTTCCAAAATATTACAAATTAAATCTTTTCTATTTATTTCTTCTCCTGTTTCTATCCTTAGAGAAGTCACTTTATCTTTTAACTCTTTTGGAAAATTTTGATTATTAACATTTATCCCAATACCTATAACTGCATTTTCTACATTATTAGTATCACATTCAAGACTACATTCAATCAAAATTCCCGCTACTTTTTTATCATTTATTAAAATACTATTCCAGTCTGTTTGAGGATCTAATCCTGTTGTTTTTTTAATTCCTTTTATAACTGCTAAAAAAACTGTCAGTGTCAAAAGTTTTAAAGAATCTGAAAAAATATTTTTTTTAAGTAATATACTCATATAAATTCCATTTTCTTTAGGAGAATAAAAAGTCTTAGAATTTTTAGCTCTTCCATGAATTTGCTCCTCAGCAATAACTACACAACCATGTTCTAAAGTTTCAGACTCTTTTTTTAAATAAGTATTAGTAGAATCTATCTGCTTAAAATATAAAATTTCTTTTCCTATCTCTTGACATTTTATTGTATTTTTTATTTCATAATCTGATATATTATTATCTTCCATTAAACAATATCCTTTGTTATTTACACCGATAATATTATATCCTTTATCTTTTAAAGATTTTACTCCTTTCCAAATAGCTGTCCTAGAAACATTTAATTCTTCACTTAACATCTCTCCAGAAATGAAATTCCCTTTATTTTTTATTAAAATATCTAAAATTTTATATTTTGTCATATTTACTCCCTAGATACTTTTTGTGTTTATATATTTATTTTACCATATTTTTATTTTTTTCTCTAATTTTCTACAAATAAAAATACCAATCTTTAGAAATCTTTTCTTGATTGGTATTTTTTATTTCATTATTAAGTAAAATATTTATTCTAAATTCTTCCTAAAAAATATCTTTCTATAAAATCCCATCTTTCTGTATTATTCATTTTTTGTGTAAAAAATTCTTCCAAAATCTTATCTGCTCTTTTTCCTGATTTTTCTATTGAAGATAAAACTGAATTTGAATATCTATTTCCTTTTACTAAACTTTCTAATTTTGCAGGCTCATTAATTCTTATAAAAATTTTAGGTGTACTTCCACCTATAACCTCAAAAGTTCCCAATTCTAAAGCTTGAATTAGGTTTGCAACTTCTAAATATTTTGAATCTCTTGATAAAAATTTTACAAAATCTTTTTCATCTTTATCTTTATCAAACATTTCTATAAAATTTCTAATAATACTACTTCTAAATTTAGAAAAATTTCCTCTAACAAGAATATATCTATCTTCTCCTTTTTCTAGATCTTTTGTTATACGCAAAAATTTTTCTCCATCTTTATTACCAGCTTTACTGTAGGCAGTTCCAAAGAATGTATAAGTAAGAATTATATTTGTTATTTTTTTTATAAAAAGACTACTTTTACCAATTAGTAATTTTGCAACATCTTCTTCAAGTTCCTCTTTAGTAAAGTAACCTTTTCTTTTAGTTAAAACAGTAAATATATTTTCTAAATAATTTTCTATTTCGTTAAATACTTCTTCGCTACCTTTAACCAGTTCTATTTTTAATCTAATCCTTTGACTTAAATGTTCTGGATCAAAAATTTTTCCTTCAAAAAATTCTCTTATAAACATAGGATAACTTCTATCTTCATATTTATCTTCCCAATATTTTGAAGTTGAAAATTCATAAATATCTCCAGTATCAGAAATAACCACTTCTTCTGTTCTTTGATAAGTATAAATTCTTCTAATTCTTATATTTTGTTTTTTATCCATAATCTTTTTAAAATACTTTTTATTTTCTTCTGTTAAAATATCAGATACATTATTATCATTTATAACAACATATAGTGAAGAAAAAAATGCTTTTGGTCTTGCAATAACAACAGGAAATGTAAATTTCTGATGTAAGTCTTTCTCTAAAAAAAATAAAGCTTGTTTTACTTTTTTTTCTAAATCTTTTTCCTTTTCTGTAAAAATATGTGAAAAACTTTCTATTGATACTAAAAAATTTGCTTTATATTTATTAAGTTTATATAATTCAAAAAGTTTTTCTATAATTAACCTCATTTGCCATTGTTTTATGCCAGAAAGTCCTCTTAATATCTTTGGATATTTTAAATCCTTTCTATTAAAATCTATTTCAGCTATTCCTATTGTTTCTTTTTTCCTAGCACATCTTCCTACTTCTTGCACGTAATCTGCAAGATCTCCACTTAATCCATAATGATAAATTTGTTCTATGTCTGGTATATCGATCCCCATACCAAAAGCTTTAGTAGCTAACATTATTTTTCTTTTATTATTTTTAAAATCTAATTGTGAAGCCACTCTATTTTCACTAGCTAATTTTCCAGTATAATATACTACTTTTTGTCTTATATCATTTAATAATCCTTCATATGTTTCAGAAGCTTGTTTTGCAAATGGAAAATAAAAAATAACTTTGATCTGTACCCTGTCAAGTACTCAATTTAATTATCAACATTTTTTTCTTTAAATTTCCTATATTCTATTGGACTT
>NZ_JADYTX010000043.1 GCF_021531475.1 Fusobacterium perfoetens
TAAGAGCTAACTTTGAAGGAGAATGTACAGAAGTTGGAATGTACTTAGCAATGTCAAGAGTAGCTGACAGAGAAGGATACCCAGAAGTAGCAGAAGCTTACAAAAGAATAGCTTTTGAAGAAGCAGAACACGCAGCAAAATTCGCTGAATTATTAGGAGAATGTGTAACTGATTCTACTGAGAAAAACTTATCTATGAGAGTAGAAGCTGAGTATGGAGCAACAGCAGGAAAATTCGACATCGCTAAAAGAGCAAAAATGTTAGGATTCGACGCTATCCACGACACAGTTCATGAAATGGCAAAAGACGAAGCAAGACACGGAAAAGCATTCACTGGATTATTAAACAGATACTTTGGAAAATAATAATAAAAGATAGAGAGCTGGGAGAAAATCCCAGCTTTTTTATATTTTTTGTATCTATTTATAAACTCTTGGCTTAAAGTTACGTCTAAAGAGTGTAGATATTTAGAAACAAGGAGGAAAATATGAAATTTGATTTTAATTATTATAACCCAACTAAGATTTATTTTGGAAAGACAGCTCTTAATAATTTGAAAAAAGAGTTGGCAAACTATGGAGAAAATATACTTTTAGTTTATGGAAAAAATTCTATTAAGAAAAATGGATTATACGATAAAGTAATGGAGATTTTAAAAGAATCTAATAAAAAAGTGGTGGAACTTCAAGGGATAAAATCAAACCCTACATACACTCAAATGATGGAGGGAGCAAGACTTGTAAAAGAAAATAATGTTGATTTGATATTGGCAGTTGGTGGAGGTTCTGTTATAGATTGTTCTAAGGGAATAGCTGTTTCAGCTTACTCAGAAGAAGATCCTTGGCAAAAATATTGGGTGGACTGTAAAAGAGTGGACAATAAAGTTGTACCAGTGGGAAGTATTCTTACAATGGTAGGAACTGGTTCAGAGATGAATGGAGGTTCTGTAATCACTAACGAAGAAAAAATGCTTAAAAATGGCAGGGTTTTCCCAGCTAACGTTTATCCAAAATTCTCTATACTAAATCCAGAATATACATATACTGTTCCTAAAAATCAAATGGTAAGTGGAATATTTGATACACTTTCACACCTTATGGAGCAATATTTCTCTGGAGATGATAACAACACTACTGATTATGTAATCGAAGGAGTTATGAATGCTTTGATTGATAACGCAAGAGTGGCTATAGAAAATCCAATGGACTACGAAGCAAGAAGTAATATTATGTGGTGTGCTACTTTAGGTCTAAATACTGTAACAGGTCTTTCTAAGGAGCAAGACTGGGAAGTTCATATGATAGAACACCAAGTGGGAGCTTATACAGATTGCCCTCACGGAATAGGTTTAGCTATAGTTTCAGTTCCTTATTATAGATATATTTATAAATATGGTTTAGATAAATTTGTAAGATTTGCTAAAAAAGTATGGAAAATCCACGGAAAAGATATGAGCAAAGATGAGATTGCCCTTGCTGGAATAGAAAAACTTTCTGATTTTATAAAAGAATTGGGAATCCCTACAACTTTAAGAGAGATTGGAGCTACTGAAGAGATGTTGCCATTGATTGCAAATTCTACTGAAATTATGGATAGTGGGTATAAAAAATTAACTGCTGACGAGATTTTGGAAATCTTAAAGAAAGCATATTAAAATATTAAAAAAATAACCTAGGGTCACAAGCCTTAGGTTTTTTTCTTAAAATAAAAATAAGGGCTGTTGCATTTCTATTAAAAAGAATATAGATTAAAAATTACGGAAATTATGGAGAAAAATTAGATTTATAAAGCGATATCGAATGCTAAAAATCACAACTGTTTGAGCGATAGCGAGTTTTGTGATTTTAATGAGATGAGCTTATAATAAATCAATTTTTCGTAATCTGTAGTAATTTTTAATCCTATATTTCTTAAATCTGCAACAGCCCTAATTTATTATAAAACTAGTTATTTACTTTTATAAAACCTCTCTTATAAGCGTTTAGAAGTTCGTATAAATCATCAATTTGTTTTTGGATATTTTCTCCAACATCTGTATCTTTTACCTTTTTTCTCTCCAAAACTCTCTTGATAACTCTAGTAGATGAATGAATATCTATACAATTAGCGATAGCTGTATTGACATCTTCAAAAGGTTGATGAGATACTAATTTTAGTCCGTAAGAGTTGTAAATCAAAGTATATCCAGCTAAACCAGTTTCTTTTTGGTAGGCTTTTGAAAATCCTCCGTCAATAACAATTAGTTTATTATTAGCTTTGATTGGGCTTTCTCCACGTTTTTCTTTGACTGGCATATGCCCATTGATTATATGGGATTTATCTGGGTCAAGTCCAAACTCTCCAAATATTTTATTAATAAACTCTTGATTTTCATATAAAGAGTAGTAAGGATTTTTATTCTCCTTATGAAGTTCCTTGTCAGTAGTGAAATATCTTTCAAAAGTTTTCATTGCGTCCTTACCAAAAAGAGGAGAGTTTTCTCCACACCACAAGTACCACATAATATCCATACATATCTCTTTCATCTGTTTGTCAGTTTTGTTAAAGTATCCCTCTCTGCAAACTCTATCTAATTCTTCAAGATATTTTTTACCAGAAAGTTTTTTACCAAAAAGCTCTACCTTTGTAAACTCCCCATTTTTATCAACAGGTATGCAACCGTGGAATAAAAGGTTTGAGTTATATTTCAAGAACATACTACCTTTAGAGAAAAGAAACTTTGTATGTCTTTGTAATTTCTCACTATGGATAAAACTTTGTTTTAATTTTTCCAAAATTTCTTCCTCTTCCTCAGTCAATCTATATGGATCTTTTGGATCGATTGTAGGGAAGTTTGTATCAGTCATTGGATATTCTTTTCCATTGATTGTTACAATTCCACGAGAATAATCGATTTTATCAAGAAGAAGTCTATCTTCCATCTTAAATTTAGGATTATTTTTTATTACTTGCCCCTCGATTTTAAATTGAATTATAGAGATAGCCTTATGAATTTTTGCCATCAAAGAGATATCGCTATCCTTTGCCTCTTTTGGAATAAAACTTGTACAAGGGTCATTGGCATAAGTATTTAGAGCAAATCTTGCAAGAGGTAGCATATTTATTCCGTAGACATCTTCCAAAATATCTGTGTTGGAATATCTGCTACTAATTCTTATAACATTGGCAATAGCACATTTTTGTCCAGAGGCAGCAGTCATCCAAAGCATATCGTGGTTACCCCATTGAATATCCACATTGTGATGTTGCATAAGTTTGTCAACTATAAGGTGAGGTTGTGGCCCTCTGTCGTAAATATCCCCTACAATATGAAGAACGTCTATTGTCAAACGTTGGATAAGTTCAGACATTGCCACAATAAATTCCTTTGACATATCAAGCTCAATGATTGTATCTATAATATTTTTTACATAATCTTTTTTATCTTCAGAATATTTTTCGTGAAGTAACTCTTGGATAATGTAAGCAAAATCTTTTGGAAGTGATTTTCTAACTTTAGAGTCTGTATATTTAGAACTAACAATTCTACAAACCTCAATAAGTCTTAGAATTGTAATCTTATACCAAGATTTCATATCGTCAGTAGTTTTTTGGATAAGATTTATCTTCGCCTCTGGATAATAAATCACTGTGGCAAGTTGTTTCTTTAGATTTTCCTCCAAAGTATCCCCATAAATATCATCTATCTTGTCACGAATTACCCCAGAACCATTTCTTAGAACGTGGTTAAATGCTTTGTATTCTCCGTGAATATCTGTTAAAAAATGCTCTGTCCCTTTTGGTAGGTTCAGTATAGCTTTTAAATTTATAATCTCTGTTGATGTAGCAGCAATACTTGGAAAAGATTTTGAAAGTAGTTGTAAAAATTTTAATTTATCATTATCCATAATATTCTCCTTTTCTAAAAAATATCAATTTTTTATATTTTTTTGGTTATTTTATGATATATTATATCACAAATACAGAGATTTTATAAGATGTTTTTTATTAATCCACATTGGTTAGATAAAATTATAAAATGATCTCCGGGGTTAAACTCCTCCCAATAAACATTTACATTCCACAATGATTAAATAAAATATATGGCAGAATTTACAACAAAAGGGGTTGCATTTACATTCTATATGTAATTAAAAAGATATTTTTTTATAAAATTTTCTATATCATTTTAATTTTACTTCCTCTTTCTCCGGGGATAGCTTTTTCTACTTGGATACGTTTTAAAACTCTTAATTTTAACTCTTCCAAATGAGTGATAATACCTATTTTTATTTTCTCCTCGCTTCTAATATTTTCAATAGAATCCATAACCTTGTCCAAAAGTTTTGAATCAAGACTACCAAATCCCTCATCTAAGAAGAAAAATTCAAGAGGTCTTTTTCCTTTTAATTGTAACTGTTTTGAAAGAGCAAGAGCAAGACACAATGATACTACAAAGGTTTCTCCTCCAGAAAGAGTGGCTGTACGTCTTCTTTTTCCCTCGTTAAAGAAATCCACAACATAAAAGTTTGAACTCTCGTCAGAAGTCAGTTGATACCTACCATTACTGATTTTATTAAGCCTTTGTGATGCCATAGCCACCACATTTTTAAGTTTTTTATCAACCAAAAAGCTAACAAAATCTTTTGTCCTTAGTTTCGTATAAATATCCTCTGCAACAGAAAGTTTTTTGCTTACTTTAACAAGTTGCTTGTCAATCTCTTGTATCTTAATAAGGTTTTCTCTTTTACGTACAAGAGCTTTCTCTGTATCAGAAATATCAATATTTAATTTAGTTATACTATTTTCTAAATTTTCTTTTTTATCTTTAATCTCTTGCCACTGGTCATCACTTAGAGTTCTTCCATCGATATTTTTTTCTGTTTCGTCTAAAATATTTATAACTCTAGTAAGATTACTATTAAATCCATCAATCTCTTTTTTTAGATTTTCCTTTTCATTTTCTTTTAGATAATATTTCTTTACATCTTCCTTGTTTATAAAATTATATTTTTCCAAAAGTAGTGAAATATTAAGAGCATTACTTTTTATCTGTTCGCTAAGATGATTTATATCAGAAGTTACCCTTGATATTTCTACGTTATCTATACTTAATTTACTATTAATATCTTCTCTTAAATCAATTTTTTTATTTTTTAAATTAAGATTTTCTTTTATCTTTTTTTCTAAGTTTTCCAATATCTCTTGATTTTCCTCTAAAGTTATTTTTCTATCTTCTAAACTTTCTAAAGATATATCTATATAGATTTTATCAAGATTTTGACTGATAGTTTCTATCTCTTTTTGGATAGTTTCTGTTTCAAGTTTTGTATTAGAAAGATTTTTCTCTTCACGGCTAAGATTAAGAGTAGTGTTTTTAATATCACTTTCTAGTTTTACCTTTTGATTTTGTAGTGATATTTCTTTTTCTTTTATGATTTGTAACTCTTTCTTTTTATCCTCTATCTCTTTTGTTAGGCTCTCCACTTTAGATTGAATAGAATTGTAATCAATATCTGTCATAACTTTTTCTTCATACAAAATATCAAGTTTTGATTTTCTATTTGTCAGCTCTGTTATTGTACCGATAATCTCGGAAATCTTTCCTATTAGTTTATCTTTTTTAGAAGAGATATTTTTTATATCTTTATCAAGATTTAAGTTAGTAGTTTTGCTAAAATCCATTGTAACGTGATGACTTGAACCACACACTGGACAAGGTTTTCCCTCTTCCAAAGTTTTAGACAGTTCAAAGGCTAGATTTTTGATTTTCTCCTTTTCCAAAGTTTCCAAATTTTTTAGTGTAGTGATTTTTTCTTTTTCAAGTTTTTCTTTTTCTTCTTCCAAAGCTACTAGAGAGCTATCTATCTCTTTTTTCTCCTTTTGATTTTCCTCAAAAGTTTTTAATAGACTTTTCAGTTGAAGAACTTGTGAATTAATCTCTTCCAAACTTTCTTCATTAGTATTAGGCAAAAGTGAAATCTCCCTTTGATTATTCTCTAATTTGGAATTTAAAGCTTTAATTTCCTCTTGATAAATAGAGATTTGATTTTCACAGTGTAAAATATCCTTTCTATATTTTTCCAAAGTTTTCTCTTTAGCGAGAATAATTTTTTTATCAGAATAGGCATTTGAAATCTTTTGATACTCTCCCTTATCAAAATCAACTGCCCCTTTTTTAGTTTCTAGTTCCTCAGAAGTTTTGTCTAATTCCAAAAGTTCAGATTTTATAATATTTAATTGTTTTTCTAATTTTTCTTTGGAAGTTGTATATATTTTAAGGTCGTTTTCTGATTTTAAAAGATTTTTCTCTAAGTCATCATTTTTAGATATATATTCTTTTATCTCATCAGCTTGTGAGCTTTTATCAAGGATATTTTGTTGAGATAGTATATGTTCCTTTAAATCTTCCAAAGATTTTTTCTCTTGAACAAGTGAGTTATACCTCTCTAAAAGATTTTTTAAACCGTTGACCTCTGTATAATATATATCGAAATCTTTTTTTTCATTGATTAAGTTTTCCAAAAGAATTTTGTTGTCCACAAGGGATTTTTCACAATTTTTAATATCTTCACTAGATGTCCACTCAATATTTTCTTTTTGGCTCTCCCACTCTTTTTTCTCTGCCTCTAGTTTTTTCTTTTCAAGATTAGCTCTGTCTTTAAGTTTTTTTCCATACTCTTCCATATTAAAGATATTTTCTATAGTCTTTCTTTTAGCCTCTCCACGAAGTTTTAAAAACTCGCTAAACTTTCCTTGTGGTAGCACTACAGTTCTTACAAAATCTCCTACACCAAGTCCAAACTCCTCATCTAATTTTTCATCAAGTTGGGTAGATTTTTCAGCCACGATAACATCATTTTTTTTCATTAAGACTTCTTTTAATTTAAGAACTTCTACTCCCTTTGTTTTACCAATACCATATTTTCTATTAATCTCGAAAATATCACTGCCCAAAGCAAATTTAAAATATATTTCCATTTTGTCAGAGGAGTTATTAAGAAAGTTTTTTAGCCCCTCGTCAGTTGGAGAAAGTTCTTTTTCCTTAGGTATCTCCCCATAAAGAGCCAAAATAATAGCGTCTAAAATAGTTGATTTTCCGCTCCCAGTCTCTCCAAATATTCCAAATATTCCACATTCACAAAGCTTTTCAAAATCAATAATTTGTCTTTCTTTAAAGCTTTGAAATCCCTCTATCTCTAACTTAATCGGTCGCACTCTCATCATCTCCCAAAAATTTCATAAATAGATTTATAGTTTCCTCTTGTGGCTCTCCCTCGTCAAAAGATTTATAAAATTCCACAAAGGCATTCTTTATATCTAAATCTCCATAATCAACTACACTATCAAGGGTGACCTCTCCATTTTTCGTTACTGGTATAATCTCCAAAATATTTTTATTTTTTCTAATCTCTTTAAGTAAATGATTTGGCATAAAAGTATCTGTGTGGATTTTTAGATATATCCATTCTTGTGAGTCCATCATTTTCTGAGAAAATTCCACTCCCTCATCAATTCCATTTACCTCATAATTTTTGATAGGCTTATAATTTTCCAAAACAATCTCTTTAACCTCAGTAGAAAGTCCACCATTTACATCAGCTATAAATACTTTTTTGGCAAATTTATTTTCAGTCAAACGATACTCAATGGGAGAACCTGAATAGTAAGCTCTTTTGTTTGTATATTTAATAGGTCTGTGGATATGTCCAAGAGCGATATAATCTACCTCAGGCAAATCTTCCAAAGCCACACCTCTAGCTCCTCCTAGCTCAATTGCTTTTTCGTCGCCGTCTCCCTCACTTCCAGTGATAAAGATATGTGTCATTATAATTTTTGGAATATCACAAGGAACTCCATCAACACCTTTTTTCAAAATCTCCCCAATCCTTTTAGAATAAGAACTTTCTTCATCAAACTCCTCATTAAGAGAAAGCTCACTTGGATATGGCAGTGAGTAGATAAATATTTTTTCTTCCTCTATATCAAGAGTTATACCACCTTCAGAGGATTTAATAAGATGAAAATCTCCATATTTTCCTACTTCTTTTTTCTCAAAAGGTTTCTCATAGATAATAACTCCAAAGTCTCTTGCTAAATTTTTACAAGCTGATAGACGTTCGGGACTATCGTGATTACCGGGAATAATTACAATAGCTCTTTTACCAGAACCAGAAAGTTTTTTTAAGGAATCAAAAAATAAACTCTCTGCCTCAGAAGAGGGATTTGGTGTATCAAAAATATCCCCAGCTATTAAGATAACTTTTGGGTCTTCCTCTCTAACAATCATTTCTAATGTATCTATAAATTTTTTTTGTTCTTCAATCCGTTTTAGCCCTTCTAGTTTCTTTCCTAGATGCCAATCTGATGTGTGTAAAATCTTCATATTATCACCTCTTGATAAGATTATACCATAGAATTTATAAAAAATAAAAAAAGAGACTGTTGGATTTTTATTTAGAAAGAATATAGATTAAAAATTACGAAAATTATGGAGAAAAATTAGATTTATAAATCAATTTTTTGTAATCTGTAGTAATTTTTAATTTTATTATTCTTTAAATTTGAAACAGTCTCTTTACTTTTATTAATTATTTATTTTTAGTTTTCTAAAAAACTAGAATGATAATCCACCAGATATTGGAAGTACAGCTCCAGTGATATAAGAAGATTCATCACTAGCTAAGAATAATACTGCGTTTGCAACATCTTCTTTAGTTCCCATTCTTTGTAAAGGCACACCACTTAAGATTCCTTCAACAGCTTTTTCAGATAATTTGTCAGTCATTGGACTTTGGATAAATCCAGGTGCTACACAGTTAACTCTGATTTGTGCTCCTTTTCTACAAAGTTCTTTTTTCCAAGTTTGGCTCATAGCGATAACTCCAGCTTTTGTAGCAGAGTAGTTAGTTTGACCGATGTTTCCATATAGACCTACTACTGATGATAAAGTTATGATAGATCCTTTTTTAGCTTTTGTCATTACAGGTGCAACAGCTTGAGTTACATTAAATACACCTTTTAAGTTGATGTTTATAACAGCGTCCCATTGTTCTTCACTCATTCTTACAAATGGAGCGTCTTTTGTTATTCCAGCATTGTTTACAAGTACATCGATTGGACCATATTCTTCAACGATTTCTTTTACTAATGCTTTTATTCCTTCTCTATCAGTTACGTTTAATATTTTTCCAACAACGTTTGGTTCAGTATATTCACAAGGATTAACGTCACAAGCTACTACCATTTTTGCTCCTTCGCTAGCAAATCTTTCAACGATAGCTCTACCGATTCCAGCTGCTCCTCCAGTTACTAAACATACTTTTCCTTCTAATCTATTCATTTTTCCTCCTAATTATTTTGCCAATCTGTAGATTGCCTCTATATAGATTTTTAATAAAGTTTCCATATCATCTAAGTCCATTGCCTCATTTTTTTGGTGCATAGTGTCTTCCATAGTTTTTAAAAGACAACCAAAAGCTACACAGTTTTTAACAGCTTTTGCATAAGTTCCACCACCGATAGCAATAGGCTCAGGATTAGGGTCTTTAGTTATTTCTTGATAAATATTTGTAAGTTCTTTTACTAAGAAACTTTCTTTGTCAATGTATAATGGCACAGAGTTTTTACCATTTTGTTTAAATTCAAGTCCATATTTAGCAACAAGATTAGATAAATCTTTTTCTAATTTTTCTCCGTCCATAGTAACAGGGTATCTTATATCTACAGAAACATATAAATCTCCATCTTCAACATAAGCCATACCATAGTTTATAGTGATTTCTCCAGATTCTTCATCTTTGTAGTAAAGTCCACAAGATTTTCCATTAAATTCAAGTTTTACTTCTTCACCGAAATATTTAGCCATTTCAGATAGACCAGCCACTTTTATATCAAGAGCATTTACAAAACCTAAAAGAGCTGATAGTGAGTTATATCCTAAATCTGGGTGAGCAGCGTGGGCAGCTTTACCAAGAGATAAAAGTTCTAATTTCCCATCTTTTTCACTACATTCTATTTTATAATCATTTTCAAAGTTATAATCTTTTAATGCCTCAACAACTATATCTTTATATTCTAAAGGTAAAGTTAAATAAGTTTTTTCAGGTACAGCATTAAATACTTTTCCAGCTTTTATAGAGAAATTATCTCCAGCTTTTACTTTTAATACCCCTCTGCACATTCCTTTTTCTGCAAATATTACAGGGAAACTTCCATCAGGAGTAAATGATAAAGTTGGGTGTGGTTTTTTAAGAGTATCAAAATAGTGTGTCATACAACCCCAACCACTTTCTTCGTTAGCTCCGATTATCATTCTTATTTGTTTTTTAAGAGGAATACCTAAATCTTTTAGACATTTCATAGCATAAAGACATATCATCATAGGTCCTTTGTCGTCTAATACTCCTCTACCATATAATTTATTGTTAGCAATCTCTCCAGAGTAAGCTCCGAAATCCCAACCAGTTCCTTCAGGTACAACGTCTACGTGACCTAAAATTCCAAGAGATTCTTCTCCTTCTCCAAAAGTTATTTGACCAACATAGTTATCAAAATTTTCAGCTTTAAATCCTAAACTTTCTCCAACTTTTAAAAAATGTTGTAAAGCTTTAGCAGGTCCTTCTCCAAAAGGCATTCCTTCACAAGGTTCTTCTTCAACACTTTTTATTCTTAGAGATTCTTGAAGTGATGATATTAAATCCTTTTTATATTTCAATACTTCTTCTTGAATATTTACCATATATATCCCTCTCTTCTCAAATTATTTTGGCGGAAGTGTATAGGAATCGAACCTACCAAGGGATTTAATCCCCCATGACAGTTTTGAAGACTGTTGAAAACACCAGTTTTCTTCCACTTCCAATCCACTTCTTCTTATAGTATATCAGACTTTTTTCAAAAAATAAATAGTTTAATTAAAATTTTAAATTAAAATAATAGCTCTTATCCTTTTAATTATCAGATATTTAAGGGCTTTAAAGGATATTTTATAACGGATGTTTTTTTTAAAAAAGTAAACACACTTAATATATAAATTTGTAATTTAATAAAAAATATGTTAAAATCATTTGGATAATGAAAAATAAAATTTAATTTAGGAGGTTGATAATTGGATAAGAAGGGTATTTATATAAAGAATCTTTCAAAAACTTTTGATGGAGTTAAAGTTTTAAAAGATATCAGTTTAACTATTGAGCCAGGGGAATTTTTCTCAATTTTAGGGCCAAGTGGTTGTGGAAAAACGACTCTTTTAAGAATTCTTGCTGGATTTACAGAGCCTGACTCTGGTGTTGTATGTTTAGGAGATAGAGATATAACCAATTTACCTCCTAATCTTAGACCTATAAATACTATATTTCAAAAATATGCACTTTTTCCACATTTGACTGTTTTCGAGAACATTGCCTTTTCTCTAAGACTAAAAAAAGAAAAAGATGAAGTAATAAAAGAAGAAGTTACAAAAATGTTAAAGATGATAGATTTGGAAGAACACGCAAATAAAAAACCAAATCAATTATCTGGAGGACAACAACAAAGGGTATCTATAGCTAGAGCTTTGATAAATAAACCAGATGTTTTACTTCTTGACGAGCCACTTTCTGCTCTAGATGCAAAACTTAGACAAAATCTTTTGATAGAACTTGACAATATTCATGATGAAGTTGGAATTACTTTTATATTCATAACTCATGACCAACAAGAGGCACTTTCTATTTCTGATAGAATAGCTATTATGAACCAAGGAAATGTATTGCAAGTTGGGACACCTGCTGAGGTTTATGAATCACCAGCAGATATGTTCGTAGCTGACTTTATTGGAGAAAATAACTTTATCGAAGGAGAAGTTGTAAAAATAAATAGTGACACTTGTGCCACTCTTCGTAACAAAGAGTTTGGAGAGATTTTATTTGAAATGGACAGAAATGTTAAAGAGGGAGACAAGGTTGTAGTTTCTGTTAGACCAGAAAAAATAAAAGTAACTAAGAAAAAACCTGAAAATTTAAGTTGGAAATATAATACTTTACAAGTATATGTAGACGAAGTTATCTATACAGGTTTCCAAAGTAAATATTTCACTTGGGTAAATGGAGATAAAAATCTACTTATAAAAGCATTTAAGCAACACGATATTTTCTTTGAAGATGATGATACAGATGTAAGTTGGGACGAGGAAGCATTTATATCTTGGAACTTCGAAGACAGTTATTTAGTAGAGGTTAAATAGATGACTGGCAACAAAAAAGGAATATTATACACAGTTCCCATAACAATATGGCTAACAGCTTTCTTCCTAATCCCAATGCTTATTGTTTTGGTATATTCTTTTCTAAAGAAAGGAGTATATGGGGGAGTTGAATTTGAATTTTCATTGGAAACATTTAAGATTTTTGCAAATCCAATGTTCCTTTCTATAATTTATAAAACTATATGGATAAGTATAATAGTTACTATAATTACTGTTATTATAGCAGTTCCTACGGCTTATTATATAGTTCGTTCTCGTCATAAAGAAAAACTTATATATTTAGTAATTATTCCATTTTGGACAAACTTTTTGATAAGAATTTATTCTTGGATGGCGATACTTGGTAGCAATGGATTTTTAAATATTATGCTTAAGAAATTTGGATTTATTGATAACTCTATCCAGTTTTTATATAATGTCTGGGCTGTTATAATAATATCAGTTTATACTAGCTTACCTTTTGCTATACTTCCACTTTATGCCACAATAGACAAATTTGATTTTGCTCTTTTGGAGGCTGGTAGAGATTTAGGTGCTACAAATAGACAAGCATTTTTTAAGATTTTTTTACCAAATATCAAAAATGGAATTTTAACAGCTAGTCTTTTTACATTTGTTCCAATGTTGGGTTCTTATGTAGTTCCAAAACTGGTTGGAGGAACAAATTCAATATTCTTAGGGAACGTTATTGCTCGTCACTTGACAGAAACAAGAGATTGGCCAATGGCGTCAACTATCTCATCAATGCTTATTTTAGTTACAATGATAATAGTTGTGGTGGGAATTTTCAAAAAAGGTAAAGGTGAGGCTAGTGAATAAAAGAAGAACTTCATTATTTTTCTTTATTTTATCAATGGTATTTTTCTATCTGCCACTTTTAGTTTTGATTATTTATTCATTTAATGATGGTAAAGCTATGGTGTGGCAAGGATTTTCACTACGTTGGTACAAGGAGCTTTTCCTCTATTCTGACGAACTTTGGAGAGCTTTTAAATATAGTATCTTTATAGCTTTGATCTCAAGTGGAGTTTCAGCTTTTGTAGGGACTTTAGGTGCAATCGGTCTTCATTGGTATAACTTTAAATATAAGAAGTTTTTGGAAATTATAAGTTATCTACCACTTATTGTTCCAGATATTATTTTAGGAGTTTCACTTCTTATACTATTTGTTACAGTAAAACTTCAACTTGGTCTTATAAGTATAATAATAGTTCACACTACAATAAATATTCCATTTGTACTGTTTATTGTTTTATCAAGACTTGCAGAGATAGATTATTCTTTAGTGGAGGCTGCTTATGATTTAGGAGCCACAGAGTTACAAACTCTTAAAAAAATAATTCTTCCACTTTTGATACCAGCTATTATATCAGGATTTTTAATAGCTTTTACTCTATCTTTTGATGATTTCGTGGCTACATTCTTTGTTGCAGGACCGGGTTCTACAACATTGCCACTTAGAATTTATTCTATGATTAGAATAGGGGTTTCTCCAGTAATAAATGCTCTATCAGTTCTATTTATAGGCTTTGCTACGGTATTAACTCTATCTACAACAAAGTTACAAAAATATTTTATTCACTAAAATTTTTAGAAATTTTAGACAAAAATATTATTATTGCAGTCAAAAGAGCATAATACAAAATTTTGGAGGAAATTATATATGAAAAAAATCTTTAAATTATTAGTTATTTCCACTATGGTTCTTTTATTAGGAGCTTGTGGAAGTCTTTCAAAAAGAGGAAAGGCAGACCTTAAAAAATATAACGATATAAGAGTTACCTTTGTTACAACTCAAGGGGATATGAATTTTTATCTTTACCCAGAGGCAGCACCTTTAACTGTTGCTAACTTTGTAAACTTAGCACTAAGAGGATACTACGATAATACTGTTATCCATAGAGCTGTTGAAAACTTTATAGTTCAAGGGGGAGATCCAACTGGAACTGGACAAGGTAGCACAGGTTATACTATAAAAGATGAATTTGTTGAATGGCTAGATTTCTATCAATCAGGAATGTTAGCAATGGCTAATGCTGGTCCTAATACTGGAAGTTCACAATTCTTTATAACTTTATATCCTGCTGACTTCTTAAATGGTAGACATACTGTTTTTGGAGAAGTTGTTTCTCAAATCGATGGAGAATATACAAGAAAACTTGAAAGAGGAGATGTTATCAAAGAGGTTAAAGTTTCTGGACACTACGATTTATTACTTGCTTTAAATAAAGACCAAATCGAAGAATGGAACGCTATCCTTGATAAAAACTATCCAAATCTTAAAAAATACCAAGTAAAAGATTTAAGTGAGTTTGGTGATGATGTTGCTAACTATCAAGAAGAGTTAAGAAAAATCTATACTCCTAAAGAAAAAGAGGAAGATGACTATGATGTATCTTTAATTCCTAGAATGATAAGAGGTATTGAAAGAAGTCTAAAAGATTAATAGATAAAAAATTAGAGAGTTGACAAAAATCAGCTCTCTTTTTTCTATAAAATCCATATCTTGACTTTTTTATGACGAGGGTGTTATACTGTGGATATAGTTCAATCAAAGTAAAGGAGAGATTATGAAAAAATTAATTCCTGATGGAATAAGTGATTTTAAAACTTTAATAGAGAACAATTATTATTATGTTGATAAAACTCCTTTTATAAGTGAAATTGGAAAAAATGTAGGAAAAACACTTTTATTTACTCGTCCAAGAAGATTTGGAAAAACTCTTAATATGTCAATGTTAAAATATTTTTTTGATATAAAAGAAGCTAATGAAAATAGAAAACTATTTAAAAATTTAGAAATAGAAAATTTAGCATATTTTAAAGAGCAAGGAAAATATCCAGTAATATTTATATCAATGAAAGATATAAAAGAAATGAGTTTTGACGGAGCTATAATTGAAGTAAAAAATTTATTGAAAAAAGTATATAATCAATTTGAATTTATAAGAGAAAAGTTAAATGAAGGAGAATTAATAGAATTTGATAACATTTGGTTAGGTAAAAATGATGAAAATTTAAAAAATTCTCTTTTAAATTTAGCAACTTTTTTAAAAAAATATTATAATCAAAAAGTTGTCGTTTTAATAGATGAGTATGATACTCCTTTAGTATCAGCATATAGATATGGATATTACAAAGAAGCGAAAAATTTTTTTAGCAGTTTTTATTCTTCAGCATTAAAGGATAATAATATACTTCAAGTAGGAGTAATAACAGGAATAGTAAGAGTTATAAAAGCGGGTATATTTTCTGATTTGAATAATTTGAGTGAACATAGTATTTTGAATAAAGAATATGATGAATATTTTGGATTTTTAGAAGAAGAAGTAAAAAATGCTTTAAAATATTATGAGATAGATTCTAAATTAAATGAAGTACACTCTTGGTATAATGGATATAAATTTGGAGATAAAAAAGTATATAATCCTTGGAGTATTTTAAAATTTTTATCACAAAAAGAATTTAAAAGCTATTGGATAGATACATCAGACAACTATTTAATAAAGGACATTCTTAAATCAGCCGATAAAGAAACTTTTGATAAATTAAATAATTTATTGTTTGGAAAAAAAGTAGAAGAAGAAATTACAGGTAAATCAACACTTCAAGAAGTATTAGAAGCCCAAGATTTATGGGAACTTTTATTATTTTCAGGATATTTAACCATTGATTCCAAAATAGAAAAAAATATATATAGTATAAAAATTCCAAATAAAGAGGTAAAAGAATTTTTTGGAGATAGTTTTATAGAAATTTCTTTTGGAACAAATTTAACTTTTAAAAATTTAATAGTAAATTTATTAGATAATAAAATAGAAAAATTTGAAAGTAATCTTCAAGAAATACTTTTAAAATATATGAGCTTTTATGATGTATCAAATATAGAAAAAGTATATCATAGCTTTATTTTGGGTCTGATGATTCATCTTGAGGGAAAATACAAAATAAGCTCTAATGGAGAAGGTGGACTTGGAAGATATGATATAGCCATAGAACCCTTAGATAGAAATTTGAGAGGAGTTATTTTAGAATTTAAAGTAGCAGATTCTGAAGAAAAATTAGATGAGAAAGCCAGTGAAGGTTTAGAACAAATAGAGGATAAAAAGTATTATATAGAGTTAGAAAAAAGAGGAATAAAAGACATTACTTTTATAGGAATGGCATTTTATAAGAAATTTGTAAAAATAAAAGCTAAAAATTATAAAAAATAATAAAGCAAATTAAAGAATATTAAAGAATTTGAAAAATTATAATAAAAAAACTCTCTTTTGAAATTAATCAATTGAGAGTTTTTAATTTTGGCTCTGTCACAACAAATGGTTGATTTTTGACGAGAAATAGCGTATAATAATAGTAAGAAACAGTACCACCGAAGGAGG
>NZ_JADYTX010000044.1 GCF_021531475.1 Fusobacterium perfoetens
TGATGCATTTTTTTAAATTAACAAATTTATTTAATTTTTTTATTTTTGACTTGACATTTAATAGTTAGTCTTAAATTAATATTTTTTAGTAATCTTAGCAATATAAAAATTATCCACAATCTCCTCTTGATAGTTGATTAAAAATCCACCAACCTCATCATACTCACCTTGGACATTTTCAGGTATCTGAACTTTTACACTTTCAAAATTAGGGTGGTTAGCTAAAAACTTCGCCACATTTTTGGTATTCTCCTCTTTTGTAATGGTGCAAGTGCTATATACAAGCTCTCCACCAACTTTTAAATTATTACTAGCTGACTCCAAAATCTCATATTGTAAAGTTGCCAACTCCTCTACATTGTCAAAATTTTTATTATAAAGTGCCTCAGGTTTCTTTCTTATAACTCCATAACCACTACAAGGGGCGTCAACCAAAATTTTATCAAACTGTTTCCCTTGCTCTTTTATCTTTCTAGCGTCAAGTTTCACAGCACGGATAATATCAATCCCCATTTTCTTAGCATTTTCTTCAATAAGTTTTATCTTATGTGGGTAGATGTCAAGGGATAATACCTCCCCCTTATTTTTCATAAACTCTCCTATAAGTACACTTTTACTTCCAGGAGCAGAGCAAGAATCAAGAACTGATTCTCCACATTGTGGATTTAAATTTTTGACAGCTAAGTATGATGCACCGTCTTGTGCAATGATTTTCCCCTCTTTAAACTCCTCTGAATAGATAACAACTCCAGAATTAATATAGTAAACTGTATCTACTTTTTTAATAATCTTGATATTTCTTTCACTTAGATATTTTTCAAATTCATCACAAGAATATTTCAAAGTATTAACTCTCACTGCCATATAAGGGATTTTCTTAAGAGAAATCAAAACTTTTTCCAAATCCTCTGGATAATCCTCGTTTATCTTTTCAACAAACCATTTTGGATAAGAGTAGATAATATCAAATCTTTTATTATCTCTCAAATCTTTTATTATCTCATCTTTTTCTCTATCAAAACTTCTTAAGACCCCATTTACAAATCTACCAACAGGTACACTAAATTTCTTTTTAGTAAGCTCAGTTGCCTCCCAAATAACCCCTTTTGAATCACTATTCATAAAAGTTAATTGATAGATAGAAAGTCTTAAAAGTTGTTTTTGCCAATCTTTTTTTATCTCTTTAACTTTTTTAGAAATCACATAGTCCAAAAATATTCTATTTCTAATAACTCCGTAGAACACTTCAGTTATAAATCCTCTCTCTTTTTCAGACAGATTATTTTCTCTAAAATACTCATTAAGAGCGATGTTAGAAAATTTTCCATTATCAACTTCTGATAAAAGACTTATAATTCTTTGCTTAATATTCAAAATTTTCCTCCTAATATTTCTTCTTACTCTTTATCCAATTTATATAATAAACTTCCCACAATCATTGCTGTAATTCCTCCTGAAAGTTTAGCAATTATCACAGGAAACACCATTGATTTATCAATTCCAGCAGTAAATCCCAAATGGCTACCAAACACAAAAGCCCCACTTACAGAGAAAGCTATATTCATAATCTTTCCTTTAGCGTCCATTTTATCAACCATTGAAAGCATTGGGATATTATGTGCAAGACAAGCTATAAATCCTACAACAGAAGTTTCATTGACACCGATTAAAGTCCCTACCTTTTGTAAAGGTTTTGCAAAAACTTTTGTTATAAAATGTGTCAATGGAAAAGCCCCCGAAAGCACCATTCCGATTTTACACACTGTCTCACTAGCCTCTAGTGCTGAAAAAAGATTTGGAACTAATGTTACACCAGTTAAAATTCTCACACTCTCAAGCAAAAGTCCAATAGTAATAAGGATTGTCATAAATTTTCCAAAGAGCGAAAAAGATTTTGCTACCTTTTTTGGATATTTAAAAAGTAAAATCCCCAAAAGAACTGTGATAATAAATGTAGGAATAAGATTAATAATTAAAAATTTTACTCCAAATCCTGCAACAATCCCACCGATAAAGCAACCTAATGGTATAGTTAAAATCCCTGCTAGTATCCCCTTAGATAGATATTTTTCGTCGGATTTCTTAACCATTCCCATAGCCACTGGTATTGAAAAAGAAAGTGTTGCTCCAAGTGTAGCACTTAAAATAAGTCCACCTAATACAGCTCCCTCATGGCTTTTAGCAATCTCGCTACCTAAAGACCAACCTCCCATATCATTTGCAAGAATTGTCCCTGCAAAAAGAGCTGGATCAGCCCCAATCATTTCATAAAATGGTGTGATAATAGGTTTTAATCCCTTTGCAATTACAGGAGAAAGTGAGATTATCCCAATCATTGAAAGAGCCAGTGGACCCATTGCCATTATTCCCTCTTCAAACTTTTTACCATAACCAAATCTGTTGCCAAACATTCTGTCAACAGCCCCAATAATCATAAATACTACCATAATGTAGATAATAAGAGTGTTAATTTCCATAAATTTCCCCCAAAATTTTGTTCTTCCAACATTTCTTCAAAGAGCAAATAAAATCTTGTTAAATTATCATTATTTTATCTACTTTTTTTAATTATACATTAGATTTAGTATATCATTTTATCAGCTAAATTCAAAGCTAAAATTTTAATTTTTATATATTTTATAGTTAGTTTCTTTCCCACAAAACTATATTTTTAAAAATCTAATTTGCCAATAAGCTCATTTTGTTTAAATAATTATTTCTCACTCTCTTTCATAATTTTTTTAAGATAAATTATAAACCAAAAGTTAGGGTTTTAAGAGTTTCTAAAATCTCTTATCAATTTCATCTCTTAAAAAATATTTTAAAATTTTTCTTTGATTAAAATGTTGACAATTAAGGAAAATTTAACTTTTAAAAAATCATTTTTGTTTTAGATATTGACTTTTATAAGAATGTAAGGTATACTATTATTACAAAAATGTTAAAATAGAATACATTTTAAATTCACTTTTTTTCAGGGAGGCGGTTATGATGGTTAATCAATACAATGGTGATGGAAAAAAAGAAGGTTTATGGGTAAAATATTTTGAAAACGGTAAAGTAAAAGAGGAAAAAAACTACGTTAACGGTGTTAGAGAGGGAGAATACAAATGCTACTACTCTAATGGACAAATCGAAACAAGAAAATTCTACAAAGGTGGAAATCTTGACGGAGTTTACGAAACATTTTTATCAAATGGTGCAAGAGATGTTATGTATCATCTAGTTAATGGAGAGATGGTTGGTAGATATGAGGCTTTCTATCCTAACGGACAAACTAAAAAGTTAGTTGAATATGTGGACTCTAAAAATACTAAGACTAATATTTCTTTCTTCATAGATGGTAAAGTTCAAAAAGATTGTAATATTAAAGACGGAAAACTTTCTGGTGCTTATAAAGAATACTACTCTAATGGACAAATATATATAAATGCCTTTTATGAAAATGGTGAATTAAATGGAGAGTACAGAGAATACGACGAGAGCGGTACTCTTGTAAAAGAATGTGTTTATAAAAATAATAAAATAGAAAAATAATAAGATTTTTAGGGAGTGGCAACCATCACTCCCTTTTTTTATTATCTTCTAAGTCAAATTTCTTGACTTTTTAATAAAAATAAGCTATAATTCAGGTAACAAAAATAATATGTCCAAGTTTTAAACCTCTTTTACTTTTATTAAGTAAAGGGGTTTATTTCTTTTTATCTAACTTTCTTATTAAAATTATCATAAGTATCACAGTAATTGGTCTTAAAATATTATTAATTGGTTCTAATAAATCACTGATATTTTTTAAAATTTCCATATAGTCCTCTTGGTTTTTAAGTATGAGAGAGATGGGGCTTTCGCCCCTTGTGTATTATTTTCTCAACTCTCTTATAATAAAGATTATCGATACTGTGTAATACACAATTTCTAATATCTCTCTCAATATGTCCAAGTTTCCTCACCTCCTATGAGGTTATTATATCACAAAAATTAAAACTTTTTTAATCTTTTAAAGAAAATTATTTCTACATTATCTAGAGTGAAAATATAAGATATTCATCTAAATTTTTTGGTATGTCCTAAAAAAATCTAACAAAAGTAAAAGTTTTTTTTGCTTATATCCTTGATATTTTTACCTTTTAAATGGTATAATGTATTTGAATGTGGTTTATTTATGAGAGGTGAAAATAAATGAGAGAAGAATATTCGATTAAAACGAGAGAAAATTTTTGTACCGAAATTAGTATTCCCGGTTCTAAATCTATGACAACGAGAGCACTTATTTTGGCAGCTTTATCAGAAAATCCAGTTATACTTAAAAACCCACTTTTTAGTGATGACACAGTGCAAATGATAGAGTGTCTTACTAAATTAGGAAACAAAATCTTAGTATCAGATGACAAACACTATATAAAAATATCTGGTAATAAGAAGAGAGAGTTTGGAAAGAAAACTCTTCATGTTGGGAACTCTGCATCAGTTATGAAGTTTCTAATCTCTTATGTAGCAACAGGTAGAGGAGAAATAACCATAGACGCATCATCAAGAGTTTCATCAAGACCTATAAGGGAGTTTGTAGATAGTATAAGAGAATTAGGAATAGAGATAGAATATGTAAAAAAATCTGGATTCCTACCTATAAAAATATTTGCTAAAGGAACAACTAACAATACAATAAAAGTTTCTGGTAGAAATAGCAGTCAATATTTATCATCTGTTTTATTATCAGCATCATACTTTAATAGTGATATAAATATAATTACTTCACACAAAATAACTTCAAAATCTTATGTTGACATTACCCTAAAAATGTTACACGACTTTGGAGCAAATATAGAAAAAACAGAAACAGGATATTTAGTTAAAAAATCAAAATACAACACTGTAAAAGGTTACTTAATCGAGGGAGATATGGCATCAGCCTCTTACTTCCTTGCAGCAGCACTTATTACAAACAGTACAATAAAAATAAATAATTTTTCATACAACAGTATTCAAGGAGATTATAAATTCTTAGAAATCCTTGAAAATCTAGGTCTTCAAGTAATAGAGAGGACAAAAACTTCTATCACTGTAAAAGGTGTAGAATCTTTTGATGGATTCTCTCTTGACCTTAATAGAACTCCAGACTTAGTACCAACTCTTGCAATAGTTGCCCTATTTGCTAAATCTCCATCAGAGATTTTAAACGTTGCAAACCTAAGAACTAAAGGTGGAGATAGACTTAACTCTATTCGTACAGAGATCAAAAAAATCAACGGAAGTGCCACAGATCTTCCAGACGGATTAAAAATCATACCTAAGAAAATAGGTACTTATAAAGGTGGAGTTATGGAAACATACAACGACCACAGACTTGCTATGAGTTTCTCACTAGTTGGTCTTAAAGTCCCTGAAATCTCTATAACTAATCCACATTGTGTATCAAAAGTTTTTCCAAACTTTTTCACAGAATTTGAAAATATTTATAAATAGTTAGCTTGGGAGGGAAAGTATAGGAATGTTTTTCGGGTCTGCTCAAAAAATAGAAAAATTAAATAGTACTATCATAGAAAAAGACAAAGAGATAGAGGAACTTAAGCAAAAATTAAAATTAAGTGAAGATAATGCAATAATTAATGTAGAAAGTTTTAAATCTCTTAACAGTAAAATAGATATTTTAGAAAACGAAAAGAGAGATTTAACTCTTAAGATAGAATCTTTATCAAAGGAACTAGAAAATTCTTCTAAATCAATAGTATCTCTTAATCAACTAGAAATAATGGAAAAAAATCTTAAAAAAGCCAAAGATGACAATAAGTCTCTTAGCATTGAAAGAGATAGTTTAAAAGAGAGAGTGAACACCCTTGAGGCTAAAGTGTCTCAAGTAGAAAATTCTTCTGTATCACCTAAGCAAATGGAGATAATGGAGAGAAATCTAAAAAACGCTAGAAATGAAAATTTAGAACTTAAAGAAAAATTATCACACTATGAAGAAACTGCAAAAGAGGTCGTAAGAATTAAAATCGAAGAAAGACCTAGAGAGTTTTCAGAAAATGCCATTATCTTAGACGAATTTAAGTATAAGATTTTGACAGAAGATTTTTATAATGCAACTAAGTTTAAAGAAATAAAAGATTTTTTAGTAAAAAATGATTACCTATTTATAAATGACATTGAGGATTTAGCCTCTATCGAGGGCATAGAAAAACGTAAAAACTTTAAATCAGCCTATGCTAAATTTCAAAACTTTAAAAATGGTGTAGTACCTTTAGAGGACAGAGTTTTACTTTGCAAAGGTGCTAAAGTCCAAAAAATATTTAAGTCTTATAGAAAGTTTACAAACTATCTTCTTGATAACAATATGGAATATATGTTTGACCTTGACGGTGCAGATTTCAAAGCTCTTTCTGTAAAAGCTAGTATTATGGCAAAATCTGTAAAAGATATAATGACAGTTGCTGAGAAGTATTTTGAAACTTACAAAATAAAATAGTGGAGGGATACCCTTGAAAAATATACTTGTTGGGGTTTGTGGTGGGATTGCTGCTTACAAATCAGCCAATATAATTTCAAAACTTAAGAAAAAAGGTTATAATGTAAAAGTTATAATGACAGAAAATGCTACAAAAATAATAACTCCTCTTACTCTTGAAACTTTATCAAGAAACAAAGTGGTTGTTGATATGTGGGATATAAATAGAAGATACGAAGTAGAACATATATCTTTGGCAGAGTGGGCAGATTTAGTTTTAATCGCTCCTGCTACTTATAATATAGTAGGAAAAATTGCAAACGGTATAGCTGACGATATGCTTTCTACTGTGATTTCTGCTTGTACAAAACCAAAATATTTAGCTCTTGCTATGAATGTAAATATGTATGAAAACCCAATCTTAAAAGAAAATATTTCTAAATTAGAGAGATTTGGATATAACTTTATCGAGGCTGACGAGGGATTTTTAGCTTGCAATGCCAATGCTAAAGGACGTCTAAAAAATGAAGACGAGATTGTAGAGATAATCGAAAAAGCTCTAAATGATGAAAACAAAGATTTACTAAAAGGTAAAAAAATCCTTATCACTGCTGGAAGAACAGAAGAACCTATCGATCCAGTTAGATATTTAAGTAATAACTCTAGTGGTCAAATGGGATATGCTCTGGCTAGTGAAGCTGTAAGAATGGGAGCTCGTGTAACTTTAGTTTCTGGACCTACAAATCTTCCAAGACCAAAAGGTTTAAAAGAGTTTGTTCAAACAAGAAGTGCAATGGATATGTATGAGGCTGTAATGGCAAGATTTGACGAACAAGATATCGGTATTGCTTGTGCAGCTGTAGCTGATTATAAGCCAAAATTCTATTCAGAACAAAAAATTAAAAAAGCTGATGATGATTTAGTTATAGTTTTAGATAGAAATCCAGATATACTTTATAATATGGGACAAAAAAAATCTCATCAAATGTTAGTTGGATTTGCTGCTGAAACAGAAAATATAATCGAAAATGCTAAGAAAAAACTTGTTAAAAAGAACCTTGATATGATAGTGGCTAACAATGCACACAATATGAGAAGTTCTAATAACTCAGCTACTTTCTTGAAAAAAGACGGTTCATCAATAGATATTCCTGAAAAAACTAAGATAGAACTAGCTGTGGATATATTAAAAGAAGTTTCAAAATTAAAATAAATATTAAAAAATTAAGGCTATTGCAAATTTAAAAAATGCAGTAGCCTTTTTTTATTTGCTAAAAAATTTGGATATTCTCTCTTCATATAGTATAATTATATTATAACGAACAAGGAGGCTCTATTATGATAATACTTATTACAATTATAGCTTTAGGAGTTTTATTTGGTTTATTTCTTATGTCCACATACAACAAACTGGTAAAAAACAGAATGTATGTAGAGGAAAGTTTTTCAACTATTGACACTTATTTAAAGAGAAGATATGACCTTATACCAAATCTTGTAGAGACAGTAAAAGGTGCTAAGAACTATGAATCTGAAACTTTAGAACGTGTTATCCGTGCTAGAAACTCTTATCTTTCAGCTAGCACACCTGAGGAAAAAATCTCTAATGAAAAACAAGTATCTGGATTTTTAGGAAAACTTTTTGCACTGCAAGAATCATACCCTGATTTAAAAGCAAATGAAAGCTTTGTAACTTTACAGACTCAACTTTCTAAGATTGAAGAAGATATTTTACAAGCTAGAAAATACTACAATGGTTGTGTTAGAAATTATAATGTCTCTTGTGAAACATTCCCTAGCAACATTATAGCTGGTATGTTTAACTTCAAGAAATATCCTTTCTTCACTATTGAAAATCAGGAGGAAAAGGAAAATGTTAAAGTTAGTTTCTAGTATATTTTTTCTGTTTTGCTCTTTGGTTTTTGCTGACAATGGCTATATAATCAAAGAATACAATTCGGACATCAAGATAAATGAAAAAAATATCTACACAGTAGAGGAAAATATAAAAGTAAATTTTAGAGAGCCAAGACGTGGTATCTATCGTGTTATACCTGAATATTTTAATGGCAGAGAGATAAAGGTTTCAAATATAGATACTAGTGAAATGGCTCATATAAAAGATGAGGGAAAATATATTTATATCCGTTTAGGAGACCCCACAACATATCTAAAAGGTATTAAAAATTACAAAATATCTTTCAACCAAGATCTAGGTTGGGATAGAAACAAAGAATATGATGAAGTATATTTTAATATCATTGGTAGTGATTGGGATACTTTTATTGAAAGAGTTAATTTCTCTATTACACTACCTAAACCATTTAACCCTGATAAAATAAATTTTACATCAGGAGCTAGAGGAACGAAAAGTGATGTGGCAGGAATTAAATATTATATAAAAGGTAATACAATCATTGGACATTCTACAAAAGTTCTTGCACCAAGTCATAGTATCACATTGGCTTTACCTTTAGAAGAGGGATACTTTGATGTTAGTCCTTCAATCTTTGATTATATCAGTGGAATTTCAAAATTTTTACCTTTTTTACTTTACGGAACAATACTTCTTATAGTATTTATTATTCATAAAAAGAATAAAGATGATAGCGAAGTTATCGAGAGTGTGGAATTTTATCCTCCAGATGATCTTACTCCAACAGAGTTAGGTTATTATATAGACGGAAAAGTTGATGCAAAAGATCTGACTAGTATGATTTTTTATTGGGGTAATAAGGGATTTTTAAAGATGGACGAAACAGAATCAGAGGGATTTTTTAAGAAAAAAACTACCACTCTTACAAAGTTAAAAGATATAGAAACTACTAAAGAGTTTGAAAGATTTCTGTTTGATAGTCTTTTTGCCTTTGGAGAAAATGGAGTAGTTAATATAGGCTCTCTTTATAATAAATTTTATAAATATATGGAAAAAACTGTTGATATATTTGAAATCGGACTTATTAAAAATGGAAAATCTTTATATTCTCGTGATAGTAAAAAACTTTCAAAAAGAATGTCGCTATTTATCCCAGTAACAATGTTTTCAACTTTTGGAATTATAGCTTTAGTTGGTAATGATAATCCATTCTTTGTATTTCCTACATTTATAACTGCTATGATAACTTGTGTCATCATTGGAAAACTTGCTAGTAATACAAGAAAAAGAACAATCTATGGAAATGAAATCTTAGGAAAATGTCTAGGATTTAAAAGATTTTTAACTGTTACAGAGAAAGATAAATTAGAGATGCTTTTAAAAGAAAATCCAAGTTATTTCTATGATATTTTACCTTATACTATCGTTTTAGGAGTTAGTGATATTTGGGCTGATAAATTCAAAGAGTTAGTAACTGCACCACCTACTTGGTATCATTCTAATTCTTTAGGAAATGCTTTTGTTTATTCAAGTTTTATGTCAAATATGAATCGTTCTATGTCATCACTTAATCGTAGTATGCTTTCATCTCCAAAACCTGCATCTAACTTTGGAGGAGGTTCTTCTTCTAGTAGTGGAGGTTCATCAGGAGGAGGAGCATCTGGTGGTGGCGGAGGAAGTTGGTAGTTCAAATTATTTTTATAAAAAATTTTAATTGACACTTATCTGCCATAATATTTTCATATAATTAATTTGTTCATAAAACCTTTCCTTTTAAAATAAAAACATCGAGAAACTGTAATGAATAGTAGCATTACAGTTTCTTTTTTTACTTTGACAAATTTTCTAATAAATGATAAAATTTCATAAGACAGTTCGTTTGTACCATCCTGTCTATAAATAAAACTAGGGCTTTTTTTTTATTGTAAGAATTTAATTAAGTCCTTTTAAAAAGGAGAAAAAATATGAGAAACTTAGATGATTTAACACTACTTGGAAACCAAAAGGTAAAATATCCTGATAACTATTCACCAGATATTTTAGAAACATTTGATAACAAACACCCTGAAAATGATTATTTTGTAAAATTTAACTGCCCAGAATTTACAAGTCTATGCCCAATCACAGGTCAACCAGATTTTGCAAATATTGTTATCTCTTATGTGCCAAATATCAAAATGGTGGAAAGTAAATCTTTAAAACTATATCTATTTAGTTTTCGTAATCACGGAGATTTTCACGAAGATTGCATAAATATAATAATGAAAGATTTAATAAAACTAATGGATCCAAAATATATTGAAGTTTGGGGTAAATTTACTCCAAGAGGTGGAATATCTATCGATCCTTACTGTAACTACGGTAAAAAAGGGACTTGTTGGGAAGAAGTAGCCAAAAACCGTCTATTTAACCACGATATGTATCCTGAAAAAGTGGATAACAGATAAGAATTAAGAAAAAATATATTTAAAAAAATTTAGATTTCGTGTATAATAAAGGCATATTAATAAATATCAATTTAAGTTAAACAATAATACTATCTGAGGTGGTTCTATGGAAAATCAAATAAGAAAAAAAATTCAAAATTCCAAAAGAATAGTTATAAAAGTAGGTACATCTACTTTAACTTATGCTAACGGAAATCTAAATTTTTCATTAATGAATAAATTAGCTTGGATTATGTCTGATTTAATAAATCAAAGAAAAGAAGTTATCTTAGTTTCTTCTGGAGCTATTGGAGTTGGTTCTAAAAAGTTAAACTTCAAAACTAGACCTACAGAGATTAGAGAAAAACAAGCTGCTGCTGCAGTTGGACAAGTACAACTTATGCATATCTACCAAAATTTCTTGGGAGAATATGGACAAAGTGTGGCTCAAGTTCTTTTGACTAAAGATGATTTCAAAGAGGGAGAAAGAAAAACAAATACAAATAATACTTTAGAAACTTTACTTTCTTTCGGAGTAGTTCCTATTATAAATGCCAATGACACAATCTCGACTTTCGAGATAGAGTTCAGTGATAACGACAGACTTTCTGCTAGTGTGGCATCACTTTTAAAAGCTGACCTTTTAATTATCTTAACTGATATTGATGCTCTTTATACTGCAAATCCTAAAACTCACCCTGAGGCAAAAAGAATCCCTTATGTAGAAAAAGTTACTGACGAGATTTTAGGAATGGGTGGAGAAAAAGGAAGTGAATTTAGTATAGGAGGAATGGAAACAAAACTTCTTGCTGCTAGAGAGTGTTATGATAATGGAGTTATGATGGCTATTTTAGATGGTTCTAATCCGTCATTTATAGGAGATCTGATCTCTGGTGAAGATATTGGAACTGTTTTTGATTGCAAATAAGGAGGAGATATGTATATTCAAACTTTAGGACAACAAGCTAAAGAGGCTGAAATTCAAATAGCCCAACTTTCTACAAAAGTAAAAAATGAAATTCTTATAAAATCTGCAAAGGCTCTTTTAGACAACTGCCAAAATATCTTAGATATTAACAAAGAAGATGTTGAAAAAGCAAAAACTTCTGGTGTAAAAGACGCTTTTATAGATAGACTTACACTTACAGAAAAAAGAATAAGTGATATGGCTGATGGTTTAAGACAAATCGCCTCTCTTAACGATCCAGTGGGAGAGTTTTTATATGGTAAGACTTTACCAAATGGACTTATTATCCAACAAAAAAGAGTTCCACTTGGAGTTATTGCTATAATATTTGAATCACGTCCAAATGTTACTGCTGACGCTTTCGGACTTTGCTTAAAAAGTGGTAATGCTGTAATCTTAAGAGGTGGTAAAGAGGCTATAAAAACAAATATCGCCATTGTAAATATATTTAAAAATGTTTTAAAAGAATGTGGAATAAATGAAAATGCTGTTCAAATAGTTGAAAATACTAGCCACGAAATAGCTAACGAACTTATGAAAGCTCACGAATATATTGATGTTTTAATACCTAGAGGAAGTGCAAGACTTATAAATACTGTAATAAATAATTCAACAGTTCCTTGTATTCAAACTGGTGTTGGTAACTGTCATATATTTGTTGATGAAAGTGCAAAATTAGATGACGCAGTAAATATTATAGTAAATGCAAAAACTCAAAGACCGGGAGTTTGCAATGCTGTAGAAACTCTTTTAATCCACAAAAATGTAGCAAGTTCTGTTCTTCCAAATATTGGAAAAGAGTTACAAGAAAGAAATGTAGAGATAAGAGGAGATGAAACAGTTAGACAATATATAGCTAATTCTATCCCTGCTACAGAAGAAGATTGGGCTACAGAGTATGAAGATTATATTGTGGCTATAAAAGTTGTTGAGGATTTAGACGAAGTTATAAAACATATTGCAAAATATGGTACTAAACATTCTGAATCTATCATCACAGAAAATTATTCAAATGCTCAAAGATTTTTAAACGAAGTTGACGCAGCTGCTGTATATGTAAATGCCTCTACAAGATTTACTGATGGTGGACAATTTGGTTTCGGTGCTGAGATAGGTATCAGTACACAAAAACTTCACGCAAGAGGACCAATGGGTCTAAAAGAACTTACTACTACTAAATATGTAATTATGGGTAATGGACAAGTAAGAGAATAAAAATATAAAGGCTATTGCAAATCATTGATTTGTAATAGCCTTAACCATATAATTCTCCTGCTTATTCTTCTAAAAGCCATTCTATAGCATTTACTCTTTTAATTCCATCATAGTTAGAATTTGGTAAAATCTCATCTAAAGTTATTAGATATTTAGCGTAATTATCTGTTATTTCTTGTAGTGGTCTTAGCTCTCTTGCTAAAGTATTTTCATCTAAAACTGTAAGAGAAACTTGATAATAATTTATTTCTTCATTATTTATAGCTACAAAATCTACTTCTTTATCCTTAAGTTGTCCCACATAGACTTCATAACCTCTTCTTATAAGTTCTAAGTAAACAATATTTTCTAATATATGCCCCATATCAGATGACTTGTTTGTCAAAAGAAGTTGTCTTAAACCAATATCTACTACATAATATTTAGATAAATTTGCTAAAAGTTGTTTTCCTCTTACATCATATCTTTTTACCTCATATAAAATTAAACTATCAGTTAAACCTTTTATATATTTTTCGATAGTTTTATAATCTGTTTTTCTTCCAAGAGATGTTAAAGTATTTGCTATTTTACTTGATGAAAGAAGGCTTCCAATATTTCCAAATAAAAATTTTATAACACTTTCTAGTAATAAAGGATTTCCAACTTTTACTCTTGTTATAACATCTTTCAATATAATAGAGTTATATATTCCTTCCAAATACTCTTTTATATTTTTCTTATTTCCTTCAAGTTCCAAAGTATAAGGGAAAGAACTTTCTACCAAATATTTATTATATTTTTGTAGTGTAGTCATTGGAGGAAGGTTAAAATTCTCCAATCCCTTACAAAACTCTTTAAAAGATAGTGGTAACATCTTAAGTTCTACATATCTTCCGCTTAAAACTGTCGCTAATTCTCCTGACATAAAATAAGCATTTGAACCTGTGATATAAATATCTGTATTAGATTTTATAAATAAACTATCTACAGCTTTTTCAAAATGTTCTACATGTTGTATCTCATCAAGAAAAATATAATTTTTTTTATCCTCTATAAGTCTTTCTTTTATATAAGAATAAAGTTTTTTATAATTTGTATATTCTTCAAAGTCTAAATCTTCAAAATTTATAGCTATTATTTGTTCAGGAAGAACTCCATTTTTTAAAAGATAATCACGATAAAGTTCAAATAAAGTAGATTTTCCACATCTTCTTACTCCTGATATTACTTTTATTATTTGTTTATCCTTTGACCTTATTAAAAAATCTAAATATTCTTTTCTTTCAATATTTTTCATATTATCCCTCCATAATAATATTATACTACTGTTTTTTAATTTTTTCAAGAAATTATAGGAATACAATCCTAAAAATATCTATTTTAGATAAAAATTAGGAATATATTCCTATATTTTTTATAAAAAGATAAAAAATAGGATTTCATTCCTATAAAATATAAAGTCTATAACTAAATTTAGATGTATTTTTTTATATTTTGTAGTATAATGGATATATAATAAGCAATTTATTTTAGAAAGGAGTAAATATATGAAAATAATAGTAACTGGTGGAGCTGGATTTATAGGTGGAAACTTCGTTCACTATATGATAAATAAATATAGCGACTACCAAATTATCTGTCTTGATAAACTTACTTATGCTGGTAATCTTGAAACACTAGAGCCAGTGATGAATAATAAAAATTTTAAATTTATAAAAGGAGATATTGCAGATAGACCTTTTATCTACAGTCTTTTTGAAACTGAAAGACCTGATATAGTTGTAAACTTTGCTGCTGAATCTCATGTTGATAGATCTATTGAAGACCCAGAAATATTTTTAAAAACTAACATCTTAGGAACAAATGTTTTATTAGACGCTTGTAAAAAATATGGAATAAAAAGATATCACCAAGTATCAACAGATGAAGTATATGGAGACCTACCTTTAGATAGACCAGATCTATTCTTCACTGAAGAAACTCCAATTCATACTTCAAGTCCATACTCAGCATCAAAAGCCAGTGCGGATTTATTAGTTCAAGCATATTATAGAACTTTTAAAATTCCTGTTACAATTTCAAGATGTTCAAACAACTATGGACCTTATCATTTCCCAGAAAAATTAATTCCTCTTATGATAGCAAATGCTTTAAACGACAAGCAACTTCCAGTTTATGGAAAAGGAGAAAATGTAAGAGATTGGCTTTATGTAGAAGATCACTGTAGAGCAATTGATATGATAATTCATAATGGTAGAGTTGGAGAAGTTTATAATATCGGTGGACATAATGAAAGAACAAATCTTGAAGTTGTAAAAACTATAATAAAAGAGCTTGGAAAATCAGAAGATTTAATAAAATATGTAACTGATAGACCGGGACATGATATGCGTTATGCAATAGATCCTACAAAAATTAAAAATGAATTAGGTTGGGAACCACTAACACTATTTGATGAGGGAATTAAAAAAACAATCAAATGGTATTTAGATAATAAAGAGTGGTGGACAAATATCATAAACGGCGAATATAAAAATTATTATAAAAAAATGTATGGAGATAAATAATATGATTTTAATAACTGGAGCTAATGGACAACTTGGATATGATTTTCAAAGATTGTTCAAAAAAGAAAATATCGATTTTATCGCAACAGATGTAAATGATCTTGATATAACAGACATCAATAAAATAAGAGAATTTATAAAAGATAAAAACATAGATATGATTATCAACTGTGCTGCTTATAATAATGTTGATAAAGCTGAAGATGAAGTGGAGCTTTGTACAAAATTAAACACACAAGCACCTTATGAACTTTCTATTGTGGCTAGTGAAATCGGAGCTGACTTTGTAACATACTCTACTGACTTTGTATTTGATGGAGCTAAAAACTCTCCTTATACAGAAGAAGACATACCAAATCCATTGTCAGTCTATGGAAAAACAAAACTAGAGGGAGAGAGAAAAGTTCTTGCCTCTTACGACAGAAGTTTTGTTATAAGAACGTCTTGGGTTTTTGGAGTGGCAAACAATAATTTTAATAAACAAGTTATGAATTGGAGTAAATCAAAAGATATTTTATCAATTGTAGACGACCAAGTATCAAGTCCAACATATTCAAAAGATTTAGCATATTATTCTTGGGAACTTATCAAAACTAAAAAATATGGTTTATATCATCTATCAAATGGCGATGAGGCTTCTAAATATGATCAAGCAAAATATGTATTAGATAAAATTAGCTGGTGTGGCACTTTAAATCCTGCTAAAACTAGTGATTTTAATCTAAAAGCTAAGAGAGCCCCTTATACAAAACTTGATAGCTCAAAAATTGAAAAAATTATAAACAAGAAAATCCCTAATTGGAAAGAGGGTATTGATAGATTTTTAGTCGAACTATAAAATTGGAGCCTGTGAAAAAGATTCTGTAAATTAAATAATACTAACTTTTAATAGCTTTCTATGATAAAATTAATATCATAGGAG
>NZ_JADYTX010000045.1 GCF_021531475.1 Fusobacterium perfoetens
CATATAAAGTAAAAATATTAAATTAAACAATTTTTATCATAGAAAGTTAAGATTTACAGAAAACTCTTCACACCCTCAATTTATAATTTAACTGCTTAGAAAAAGGGAATGCTACATTTTTGTAACACTCCCTTTTTTACTTATTTGATTTTTTATTGTTTATTTTCTAAAAGATTTTTCTTTGCCACTGATAGCATAAGTTTAATTCTATTTATTTGATTTACTTCTGAATAGGCTGGGTCATAATCTATTGACACAATATTTGAATATGAATAACTTTCTTTTAATCTTTTTATCATACCCTTACCTGTTATATGATTTGGTAAGCAACCAAAAGGTTGAACACAAACTATATTAGGTACTCCATGTTCAATTAGTTCTATCATTTCTCCCATCAAGAACCAACCCTCTCCAGATTGATGACCAATTGATATAAATTTAGAAGTTTTATCAGCTATATTTCCGATAAAATCCTCTTTTTTAAATCTCTCACATCTTGCCAAAGCTCTATTTACAAATCCTGTATAGAATCCTGTTAAAGCCAAAGCAGCCTTTGTTTGAAGAGTTGCCATTTTTCCTTTAAATCTTTCCTTTAAGAAATTATCACTATAAATACAGTAGTTTATAAAACTCATAAGGCTGGAAGTTCTAGCCTCTCCACCTTCACTCTCTATAAAATCTACTATATGGTTATTAGCAAATGGACTAAATTTTACTAAAATCTCTCCAACTACTCCTACTTTTATTTTTTGTTCCCCAGTTGTTTTTATATATGAAAATTCGTCTACTATCCTATTTAAGTTATTTCTAAATTGTAAAAGTTTTCCATTTCTTATATTTGGTTTTACCTCTTCGTACCATCTATTAAAAATTTTATTTGTAATTCCTTTTACAGTTTCATAAGGTCTTATATGGTAAAGAAGTTTCATAAGAATATCCCCGTAAGAAACGGCTATCATTGTTTTATGTATAAGTTTTGGAGTAAGTTTAAATCCCTCTTGCTTTTCATATCCCACAGCATTAAGGGATAAAACTGGCACATTTGCAAATCCACTATCTCTTAGAGCTTTCTTTAAAAATCCCACATAGTTAGTAGCACGACAACTTCCACCAGTTTGAGAAATCATAACAGCAGTTCTATTTACATCATATTTACCAGATTTTAGAGCTTGAATAAGTTCCCCAATAACTAGGATTGACGGATAACAAGCATCGTTATTTACATATTGAAGTCCTGTATTTAATGCCTCCTTTGTTTCTTCCAAAATCTCCAAATTATATCCCTCAGATTTAAAAGCATCTTTTATCAAACCAAAATGGATTGGAGACATTTGAGGAGCAAGGATTGTATATTCCTCTTTCATCTTTTTAGTAAATTGATTTTTTCTATATTCTATTTTTTTCTTAACAATTTTTTTCAAAGCTCTTTTTTTGTCAGCTAGGGCTGCAAGTAAACTTCTGATTCTTATTTTTACAGCTCCCATGTTGCTAACTTCATCAATTTTTAGAATTGTATGGACTTTTCCATAGTTTGATAATATCTCTTCAACTTGGTCAGTGGTTACAGCATCTAGTCCACAGCTAAAACTATTAAGTTCTACAAGCTCAAGGTTAGGGTGTTTTCCAACAAAAGTTGCTGCTCTATAAAGTCTTGAATGGTATGTCCATTGGTCGATTACTCTTAATCCCTCTTCTAACTCTGTAAGACTTGCAACAGCATCTCCAGTTAAAACAGCAATTCCAAAAGAGTTTATAATATTTGGTATTCCGTGATGAATTTCTTTATCATTATGGTATGGTCTTCCACAAA
Source organism: Fusobacterium perfoetens (assembly GCF_021531475.1). Lineage (NCBI taxonomy): Bacteria > Fusobacteriati > Fusobacteriota > Fusobacteriia > Fusobacteriales > Fusobacteriaceae > Fusobacterium > Fusobacterium perfoetens. Next base: position 1,811 of record NZ_JADYTX010000045.1, read on the forward strand.
CAACTATTCCTGTTTTTCCAGTTTTTTCAAGATAAGCCATTACCTCTTTTGCTTTATTTTGCATATCACGTCTAAAGTTATATCTCTCTTCCCAAGCAGCGTCAACAGCCATCTCTGCCTCTTTTCTGCTTACACCATATTTTTTAAATTCCTCAGAAACTGTTTTATATAATACTTCTTTACTTGCCATAGAGAAGAATGGTATCATCATTTCCACTTTTTTCTCTTTTAAGATATCCAGATTATTTTTTATAACCTCCGGATAAGAGATTACTATTGGACAGTTAAATTGATTTTGAGCTTTTTTAGATTCTTTCTCTTCAAAAATAACACAAGGATAAAAAATTGTTTTTATTCCTTTTTCTATAAGATTAATTATATGTCCGTGAACCATTTTTGCTGGATAACAGATTGAGTCAGAAGAGATTGTATCCATTCCCTTTTCATATAATTTTTTTGAAGAGTCATCAGAGATAATAACTCTAAATCCAAGTTTTGTAAGAAGAGTAAACCAGAATGGATAAGAATCATAAATATTTAAAACTCTTGGGATTCCAATCTCTCCTCTTGTGGCTTTTGACGGCTCTAATGGAGTATAATTGAAAAGTCTATTATATTTATACTCAAACATATTTGGTACATCTTCTTTTTTCTTATTTCCTAGAGGTCTTTCACATCTATTTCCAGATATAAATCTTTCTCCATTTTGGAATTTATGAATTGTTAAAAGACAATTATTTCCACAGATTCCACATCTTGTAAGATTTGTTGTAGTAGAAAATCCATTTATATCTTGAAGTGATAATAGTGATGATTTTTCTAATTGGTTTTCTTCTGCATATTCTTTAGCAAGTAAACTTGCACCAAAAGCTCCCATAAGTCCAGCTATATTTGGTCTTACTACGTCTCTTTCAGATATAAGCTCGAAAGCTCTTAGAACACAGTTATTTAAAAATGTTCCCCCTTGAACAACTATTTTTTGTCCAAGCTCCTCTTTATTTTTCATTTTTATTACTTTAAACAAAGTATTTTTTACAACAGAATATGATAACCCTGCTGATATATCTCCAACATCTGCTCCGTCTTTTTGTGCTTGCTTAACTTTTGAATTCATAAACACAGTACATCTAGTACCCAAGTCTGATGGAGATTTTGATTTTATTCCAAGCTCTGCAAACTCTTGAATAGAAAGTCCCAAACTTCCAGCAAAAGTTTCCAAGAAAGAACCACAACCAGATGAACAAGCCTCGTTTAAAAGAATAGAAGTTATAACTCCATCTTTTATTTTTAAACACTTCATATCTTGCCCGCCAATATCAAGAATAAAATCTACATCTGGTGAAAAATATTTGGCTCCTCTATAATGAGCCATTGTTTCAACTATTCCCATATCAACTTTTAAAGCTGCTTTTATAAGATTTTCTCCATAACCAGTTACACAAGAACCTTTTATCGTAATTCTATCTCCCATTTTTGAATAAAGTTCTCCTAGGTTATTCAAAATATTATCTAAAGGATTTCCTTTGTTATGAGAATAATGTGAGTAAAGTATCTCATTATTTTCTGAAATAAGAACTAGTTTTATTGTTGTTGAACCAGCATCTATTCCTAAATAAGCATTTCCTTTATAATTTTCTATGTCGATTTTTTCTATTTTTTCTTTTTCATGTCTTTGGAAAAATTCTTTCTCTTCCTCTTCATTAGCAAATAGAGGTGGTAAAGTCATTGTTTCAGGAAGACCTTTATTATCTAAAATAGCTATTTTTTCTTTAAGCTCTTTTAAAGTAAACTCTTTTTTATTTTCTCTTGATAGAATACAAGCTCCACGAGCCACAAAAAGTTGTGAATTTTCAGGGAAGATTATATCCTCTTTTTCAAGTTTTAAAGTTTCTATAAATCTTTTTCTAAGTTCACTCAAAAAGAAAAGAGGTCCTCCAAGAAAAGCTACCTTTCCAGTAATTTTCTTTCCACAAGCAAGTCCTGTAATAGTTTGATTAACTACTGCTTGAAATACTGAAACTGCGATGTTTTCTTTTTTAACCCCTTCATTTACTAATGGTTGTATATCTGTTTTTGCAAAAACTCCACATCTTGACGCTATTGGATAGATTGTGTCATAACCTTTGGCTAATTCATTTAGACCCATTGCATCTGTATCCAAAAGAGATGCTATCTGGTCAACGAAAGCTCCAGTTCCACCAGCACAACTTCCATTCATTCTCTGTTCCATACCATTTTTAAGATATGTTATCTTCGCATCTTCTCCACCTAACTCTATTGCCACATCTGTTTCTGGAATTACTGTTTCGATAGCTTTTATACAAGCAATCACCTCTTGAACAAAATCCACATCAATCCACTTAGCTACTCCCATTCCTCCAGAACCAGTTACACTTATTTTAAAAGAGATTTCCTCATTAAATCTTTTTTCTATGTAAGCGAAAAAATCCTCAAAAAGTTCTTTTGAAGTCTCTCTTACATTAGAAAAGTGTCTTTGATAAACTGAATACAAAACATTGTTTTCCTCATCAAGGCAAACAATTTTAACAGTTGTAGAACCTACATCAGTTCCTAAAAATAATTTTTTCATTCGACAGTTCTCCTTGTATAAAATTTTATTTAATTGTAGTCAAAAAAATAAAATTCTATCAAATCAGCAGAATCCGTCTTTTATCCCTATCCAAAATAGTATAAAAACCTAAAATTTTATAAGCTCTCTCTACTATATTGATAATTTTTTCCATTTCAAAAATATTCTTCACCGAATCTACAAAAGGTGGTAAAGAATCTGTTTCAACAAAAATATCCATAACTTTTATTCTAGATATTCTCATTGCTAAATAATTAGAAGAAGTAGATGATTGATTTAAGAAAATCGCATTCTCCCTTTTTGTAGAAGAGTTATAGAAAGTTTTGTCATCAATATTAAAACTACTTGCAAAAGATATTGCAAGAAAAGAAAATATAAAGAATATTAAATAAGCTGCTATTCTTTTATCTCTAGCTTTCATAAAACCTCTCCTTCCTAATTATTTTTTCATTTATCCGAATTATACAATATTTTTTTTTAAAAATCAACTGGCTTTTTATAGCAAAAAAGATTGCTTCTCTCTTAATCAACATTTGAATAATTAAAATTTTTTTTGGTTTATAGAATGTGATTTTATGTTTTTGATTAATTAAGAAAACAATCTTTTTTATTTATTTTTTAACTATTAGTCATTAGCAATTTTCTTTTTTATTACTCCAAGAATTACTGCTGTAACAACTGAACCAATAACAATTGCTAAAAGATACATTACTGGATTAGTAACTACTGGTAGTACAAATAATCCTCCGTGTGGTGCTGGAAGTTGTACCCCAAATAACATTGAAAGTCCTCCAGCTATTCCAGCTCCTATTATTGATGCAGGAATTACTCTTGCTGGGTCAGCTGCTGCAAATGGGATAGCTCCTTCTGTAATAAATGAAAGTCCCATAATGTAACAAGTTTTTCCAGCATCTCTTTCATCTTTTGTAAATTTATCTTTAAAGAATGTTGTTGCAAGAGCTATTCCTAAAGGTGGTACCATTCCTCCAGCCATTACTGCTGCGTGAGGAGCATAATCTCCAGCTGTTATCATCATAATTCCAAATGTGAAAGCGGCTTTATTTATTGGACCTCCCATATCAGTTGCCATCATAGCTCCAAGAACAATTCCAAGTAAAACAAGGTTTCCAGTTCCTAAAGATTTTAAGAATTCTGTTACTCCACTATTTAATGTAGCAATAGGATCAACTATAAATCCATACATTAAAGCACCTGTTATAAATATTCCAAATAATGGATATAAAAGAACTGGTTTTAATCCTTCAAAACTATCTGGAAGTTTATTAAATAATTTTTTAAGAAGAACAATAACATATCCTCCAAGGAATCCTCCGATAAGTCCTCCTAAAAATCCTCCACCATTGTTAAGAGAGATAAGTCCTCCAACCATTGCTGGTGCAAATCCTGGTCTATCTGCAATACTCATTCCGATAAATCCTGCCATAACTGGAACCATTAAGAAGAAAGCATTTCCTCCACCAATATCATTAAGAAGTTTTGCTATTGGATTAAAGCTTGGGTCATTTGGATTAGAGGCTGTTATACCAAACATAAATGAAAGAGCTATTAAAATTCCTCCACCTACAACGAATGGTAACATATTAGAAACCCCAGACATAAGGTGTTTATAAAATCCTGTTTTTTCTTTTTTTGTTGCTACTCCTGAAGATTGTTCATTAGATTTATAAATAGGAGCTGTTTTATTTATAGCATTTTTTATAAGTTTTTCAGGATTTTTTATTCCCTCTTTAACAGGAACTATCTCTACATTTTTTCCGTCAAATCTTCCCATCTCTACATTTTTATCTGCTGCAACTATAATTCCTTTAGCATTTTTTATTTCTTCGTCTGTAAGTCTATTTTTTACACCAGTAGAACCATTTGTTTCTACTTTAATTGTTACTCCTAATTCTTTTGCTTTTTTAATTAAAGAATCAGCTGCCATATATGTATGAGCTATTCCAGTAGGACAAGCTGTAACAGCTAAAACTTCTATATTTCCATCTTGATAATTAGAGTGATTTTCCTCTTTTTCTTCTTTAACTTGACTTAATAATAAATCTAAAACTTCATCTTCTGTTTTTGCATTAAGTAAGCTTTCTCTTAAATCATCATCTAAAAGTAATGTTGTAAGCTTTGATAAAACTTCAATATGAGAATCTGTTGCGTTAGCTGGAGCAGCTATCATAAAGAATAATTTTGATGGTTCTCCGTCTAATGATTCATAGTCAACACCTTTTAATGATCTTCCAAAAGCGATACTTGGAACTTTTACAGCTTTAGTTTTAGCGTGAGGTATTGCTATCCCCTCTTCCAAACCAGTAGAACTTTGAGATTCTCTTTTTAAAATCTCTTTTTTGTACTCTTCTTTGTCATTAAGCCTACCAGCTTTGTCAAGCATATTGATTATCTCATCAATAACTTCTTCTTTTGTTTTAGATTTTAAGTTTAAGTTTATACACTCTCTTGTCAACATCTCTTCTAACATTTTTTACCCCCTACATTTTTTTTATTTTGATTTGTGACAATAAATTTTTCATACTTTCATAAGTTGTTAGCCCTTCAGAGAAAGCTGTTGAACTTCCTGAGGCTATTCCATATTTATAAGCTGTTTCTATTGGTTCATTTTTTTCTAGCCCGTATAAAAATCCTGCTACCATAGAATCTCCAGCTCCAACAGAGCTAATTAATTGACCTTTTGGTACATTTCCTCTATAAACTTTATCCTTCGTAATTAGGATAGAACCATCTTTACCTAAAGAAATCAAAACGTTTTCGCTACCCATATCTCTTAGCTTTTGTCCAGCTTTTATTATTTCTTCGTCTGTTTTATAAATTTCCCCAAAGAATTCTTGGATTTCGTCCTTATTAGGTTTTACTAAGAATATCCCTTCTTTTAAAACCTTTTTTAAAGTTTCCCCCCTCGTATCGACTATAACTTTTATATCTTTAGGTAAAGATTTTATAATTTGTACATAGATATCTTCATTAAGAGATTTTGGAACACTACCTGATAAAACAATCATATCTCCCTCTTTAATATCTTTCAAATTATCAAAAAATCTATCAAATTCAATCTTTGATATATCTGGTGATTTTCCAGCTACTTCTGTTTCACTGTTTTCAGTTTTCATCTTTATATTTATTCTTGTAGGTTCTTTAATCTCAACAAATTTTTCTTTAACTCCATTTGTTACAAGATCTTTTTTTATATACTCTCCAGTAAATCCTCCTACAAATCCTAGACAAACACTTTCAACTGAAAAGTTTTTTAAAACTTTTGATACGTTTATCCCCTTCCCACCAGGAAGTGTATAAGCTGTTTTTACTTGATTTAACCTTTCCTCTTGAAAATTATCAAGTCCAATGTAATAATCCACAGCTGGATTTAATGTTACAGTGTAAATCATCTTTTTCCTCCTAACTCTTTTGGTATATCTACATCAGAAATCAATGTTCCCTCTTCTAAATTTGCAAACTTTATAAAACTTTTTACAAAAAACTTTGTATGATCACATAGGAATAAAACTTTTTTTCCTCTTTTTAAAGCTTCTGATTTTACCAAGGCTTCTTCTGAATCTGGAGTAAAATATCCATCTTCATTTGCTCCATTTGCTCCAAGAAAAACTAAATCAAAATTAAAATTCTTAAGTCCAAACATTGCTATTCCGCCTACCATAGCTCCTGTTTTTTCCTTTAGTTTTCCACCTAAAAGATATACTTCAGCATTTTTTAATTTTAGTAACTCGTTTATATTATGAAAACTATTAGTTATAATTTTCAGTTCTTTATAGCTTGAAAGATATTTTATCAAAGCTCCTGTTGTACTTCCAGCATCTAAATATATAGTTTGTCCATCTTCTATATATTCCAAGGCTTTTTTAGCTACAATCTCTTTTTCTTCAAGGTTTATCAATTTTTTATAGCCGATATCCTCTTCTTTTGTTTCTACTAATACAGCTCCACCGTGAACTCTTTTTATTTTTTTCTTTTCTTCTAAAAAGTTAAGATCTCTTCTAGCAGTGGCTTCTGAAATTTTTAATTCTTCAACAATTTCATTAAGTTTTATATTCTTTTTTTGCTTTATTAGTTCTAAAATAAGATTATATCTTTCTACGCTTAACATCTTTATCACCTCATCTGTATAATAACACATCTTTTTCAAAAAATCAATCTTTTTCTTTCAAAAACTTTCAAATTCATTCTTATTTTTTATATATTCTCTTATTTTCTTTCAATTTCTTTCAAAAAAATTTTTATAAAAAAACCTAAAGTGTCTATCAAACACCTTAGGTTATGTTTCTAAATTATTTTATTTTTAACAAAAACTAAAATCTTATATTTTTAGCAATTGTTCCGTAAGCTATATCTTTAGCTGGTGTTATTGTTGTAACTGAATCTACATTTACTAACATATAAGTATCTGGTCTTGTTTCTACTAATAGGAAATTATCTTTTTTTTCTACTATTTTTATTCCATAGTATTTTTTTGAACCTGTCACTATATCATACTTTTCCGAATTTAATTTTTTTAATAATTCCATCATAAAACATCACTCCTTTTAGTCCATAACTACTTGATATTGTTTTATAAGAGATTCAACCTCTTCTTTATTTATCTTTTTAACTGCCATAGGTTTTTCATTAAGGAAAATTTCTATATCTTCCTCTCCTTTTAATTTGCAATATCTTGAAAATAGATTTTTTGCAAACTCAGTTTCTTCATCATTTAGATCTCCATAACCTATAATATATGGACCTCCAACTCCTTTTCCTCTGATGAAAAATTTTCCAAACCCTTTATATCCAACCATTATATCGTTGTCTTCTTTGGCTCTTCCTACAAAAAGATATTTTTTCTCTCCAAATCTAAAGAATCTTCCTCTTTTTAAAAGATAGAAAATCTCTTTGTTTTCCTCTTCTAAAAGTCCATCTTCTTCGATCATTCTAAGTCTTTTTGAATATCCAGGATCTGTTAAAAGACAACCTCCACCAGGCATAGGATAATCTTTTACACCTAACTCTTCAGCAAGTTTCATTTGAGGTTTTCTACTTCTTCCCTCAATATCAAGTAAAAGTTCTCTTTTTATAAGTCCATCTCTCTCTGGTTTACTGATTGGTAATCTTTTTGCAGAAAGTGGTCTAACTATTAAGTCTGACAGATTTGATAAAGCTTTTACTTTTTCTAGTGCTTGAGAGTTTTGTGACATAGGTCTTTGCCCTAAAACTTCACCAGATATAATAAAGTCTGCATCATATTTTTCTAATAAATCTCCTGCTACTTTAAACATCAATGCATGACAATCAATGCACGGATTCATATTTTTTCCTCTTCCATAAACAGGATTTTTCATTATTTCCATATGCTCTTTACTAAAATTTACATATTCTAACTTTACTCCAAGTTGTTTTGCCATTGCCTCAGCTTTTTCATTTTTTCCACCAAAGAAATGCGAAACAAAGTTAAGTGCTATTACTTCAATTCCTTGATTAGCTACAACTTTTATTGCTAAAGCACTATCAAGACCACCAGAGAATAAAGCCAATGCTCTAATTTTTTTATTTTCCACTATTATACTCCAACCCCTCTAAAAAATCCTTCTCTTCTTTTTTGTCCATCAAATAAAACACTTTGATTTTTTGGAACAGATACATAAACTGTTTTACTTATCTCTGTGAAACTAGCTTCTTTTACACTCATAGCTCCACTTAAAAAGTCCATAACTCTTTGAGCTGTTTCTGTATCTAACTCTTCTATATTTAGAGTAACTATTTTATTATTTCTTACATATTCAGCAATTTTTTTACTATCTTCAAATTTTTTAACTCTAACAACTATATTTTGATATCCTGAAATATCAAGATCATCTATTTCGTTTCTTCCTAAAGTTATTTTTTCTACTCTAACATCTTTATTTGGAGTTTGTTCAACCTCTTGATGTTTTTCTTCTTCCTCTTCTTTTAATAAAGTTTTATAAGTTTCTTCATAAGAAGTTGGTTCTACTTTTTTTTCTTCTTCTACAGAAACTGCTTCTTTTGTTGTTATTTCTACTTCATCATCACTATTTTTAAAATTATTTAATTCTAATCCTTGCTCTTGTTCTTTTTCATTAGTTTCATCTTCACCGAAGTTAAACCCAAATAAAAAAGTATTTAAAAATCCATTTTTTTTATTCTCCATTTTTCCTCCTTGATTATTCGTACAACTTACTTCCAATTCTAATTATAGTGGCTCCCTCTTCTAAAGCGATTTTGTAGTCACCACTCATTCCCATAGAAAGTTCTGTAAGATTATTATTAAATTTATTGTTTACACTATCTTTTATTTCTCTTAGTTTTCTAAAGCTACCTCTTATCAGATTTTCATCATCTATATTTGGAGCCATTGTCATAAGCCCACAAATATTCAGATTTTTTAATTTCACAAGTTCTGGTATATCTTTATAAAACTCTTCTAATTCGTACCCTTCCTTTGAATCCTCTCCAGAAAGATTTATCTCTATCAAAACATCTACAACTCTTCCTACTTTTTCAGCTCTTTTATTTACTTCTTCTGCCAAAGAAAGTTTATTTATAGAGTGAATCATATGGATAAAGTCTATTATATATTTTACTTTATTTTTTTGCAAGTTACCAATGAAATTCCATTGAATTTTATCTTTTTCATCCCCTAGCAACTCTAATTTTTCTTCTAAAACCTGCACCCTATTTTCTCCAAAAGAAAAAATTCCATTTTTCATAAGCTCCTCTAATTTTTCCTTTGTAACAATAGGATATTTTGTCACAGCCACAAGTTTTACTCTCTCTGGGTAAATGGAATATTTTTTTATATCCTCCAAAACCTCTTGTACATTTTCTGTAACTGAACTCATCTTAACACCTCTTTCACCAACCATCTCATATCTAGTATTTTATATAAACTCTTCAAAGACTTCATTGGCTAAAAATAATCCTTTTTCAGTCAAAATATATCTATCTTCATTTTTTATTTTTTTCTCTGTTATATAACCATTTTTTTTAAGGGATTCATATTTCTTTTGATATTTTCCCTCATTACTTTGACTAATTCCCTCTTCCAAAAGTCTAAGCCCTAAAATATGTTTATATTCCTCTTTTAAAATTTCATCAACTATTTCTTCTTCCATTTTTGGAAATCTCTTTTCTTCTAAGAATTTAAAATATTCTTTAAAGTCACTGGTATTTTTATATCTCACACTATCTATATAACCTGAGGCACCAAGTCCAACCCCAATATATTCTCTATTTCTCCAATATTTTGTGTTGTGCCTTGACTCTCTCCCCTCCTTACAAAAATTAGAAATTTCATAGTGGTGGTATCCATTTTTCTTGCTACTATCTATAATTAACTTATACATATCAGCCTCAATATCATTATCTGTTTCGTGATATTCTCCTGATAAAAGTTTTTCATAAAAAGGTGTTCCCTCTTCCCAAATAAGTGAATATATAGAAAAATGTTCTGGATTTAATTTAAATACCATTTTCAGATCCTCTTTTAAGTCTTCGATTTTTTGTTCTGGCAACGAAAACATAAGATCTATCGATATATTTTTAAATCCAATCTCTCTAGCTAAATTATAAGTATTTATTCCTTCATCTTTCGAATGGATTCTTCCAAGTTTTTTTAAGAAAGTTTCATTAAAAGATTGTATTCCAATACTTAAACGATTTATTCCTGCCTCTTTTAGTTGCTCTAGCTTTTCTTTATCAACTGTTTTTGGATTTACTTCCAGAGTTATCTCTGTTGTTTCGTCAAAATCTAACTCTTTTAAGATTTTCTTCACTTGATAAGATTCCAAAAGAGATGGAGTTCCCCCACCGAAATATATTGTATCATATTTCACCTTTGGATATAATCTTATTTCATCTATAATTTTATTTATATATTCCTCTCTCTCAGATTCTGTGCTTTGAAAAGATAAAAAATCACAGTATCCACATTTTTTTACACAGAAAGGAATATGAATATATATTGCATCTACCAAAATTTTTCCTCCGTATTTTGAAATAAAATCCCCCTTATACTTTTAAATATTATAGCATAAAAAAATTATCTTTGCTAAATTTATTTCAAAAAATAGTTATTATTTTGTAGTATAATAAAATTATATGGATTTTAATGAAAAAATAGATAAAATATGTTAAAATAGTGGCATAGGACAAATATTAAGGAGGAACAATTATGCTAGAAGTTGGAATAAAAGCACCTGAATTTTCTTTACCAGATCAAAATGGAGAATTACATAAATTAAGTGATTATCTAGGAAAAAAAGTTATCTTATATTTCTATCCAAAGGATAATACTCCCGGTTGTACAAAACAAGCTTGTGGTTATTCTGAAAGATATCCTGAGTTTTTAGAAAAAAATGTTGAAATAATCGGTATCAGTAAAGATACTGTGGCATCTCACAAAAGATTTGAAGAAAAACAAAATCTTAAAATCACTATCCTTGCTGATCCAGAACTTGAAGTTATAAAAACTTATGATGTGTGGAAAGAGAAAAAACTTTATGGAAAAGTTTCTATGGGAGTAGTTCGTACTACTTATCTAATTGATGAAAATGGAATTATTATAAAAGCAAACGATAAAGTAAAAGCAGCTGATGACCCTGAAAAAATGCTTGGTGAAATATAATGAGAATAATTATTTCTCCAGCTAAAAATATGTCACAAAATAATAAGGAGTTAGAATATAATAGTTTGCCTATTTTTCTAGAGGATACAAAAAAGATATTATCTACTCTAAGAGAAAAAAATCAGTCTGAACTTCAAAATATATGGAAGTGTAACGATAAACTTTTAGAGGAAAATATCCAAAGAATAAAAAATATGGATTTATCTAAAAATCTTAATCCAGCAATACTAACTTATGAGGGAATGGTATTTAAACATCTTATTCCTGCTGTTTTAGAAGATAATAATATAGAATATCTTCAAAAAAATTTAAGGATTCTTTCTGGATTTTATGGAGTTTTAAAACCTTTAGATGGAATTACCCCATACCGTCTTGAAATGCAATCAAAATTAAAAATAGATAGTTTTAAAAATCTTTATGATTTTTGGGAAGATAAGATTTATAGAGAAATTTTAGATGAAAGTAAAATTATTATAAATCTTGCATCAAAAGAGTATACTAAAGCTATTGAAAAATTTTTAAGTAAAGACATTCTTTTTATTACTTGCTCCTTTGTTGAAAAATCTGGAGATAAATTAGTTACAAAAGGAACTTACTCTAAAATAGCTAGGGGAGAGATGGCTAGATTTATAGCAAAACATAATATTGAAAATCCAGAAGAATTAAAAAAATTTAACGAACTTGGGTATATCTTTAGAGAGGATTTATCTTCTGAAACTGAATATATTTTCGAAAGAATTTATTAAAATACAAAATAAAAGTAAGAGCTTATTTTTTTAACTAACTCTTACTTTTTTAATTGACTTATTTTATTTTCTTATAATAAGTTGCTGGACCTTTTCCAACTTTTTCTATCAATCCTTTCTCTTGTAAAATATTTAAAGTTTTTCTTATCATTCTTTCGCTAAACGACAATTTGTCTTGTATATATTTTCTTGTTGTTCTATCTTTTATTATTTCAAAGACTTTTAGCTCTGTATCAGATAAATTATTTTTATCCGGCACTATCCGGCACTAATCCGGCACTATCCGGCACAATTATATTATCTCAAATTTCTTTAATGCTTTATAAATTCCCTCATCATCAACACTTTCTGTTACATAGTCAGCAGATTTTTTTACATTATCCTCTGCATTTCCCATTGCCACACCGATTTTTACAAATTCAAGCATTTCAATATCATTTCCACCGTCACCAAAAGCCATTGTTTCCTCTTGAGAGATTCCCAAATAATCTATCATTTTTTTAATTCCTACACCTTTTCCACCATCACTTGGGATAACATCAACAAAAAGTTTATTCCATCTAACAGCTCTACATTTTGGCATATTTTCAAAATAATCTTTTTCTTCATCTTCATTTATATAGGCACAAAGTTGATAAGTTTCATTTTCTAAAGAACGTCTTGGGTCTTCAATAGGTGTAGGTTTAAATGTACTTCCTAAAAATTTACGAAGTTCAATAACTCTTTCATTTACAAAATTTGTGTACATATAATCAAGTTCTACAAACTCACAAGATATTTTTTCTTTTTCTAAATATGGTATTATTGATTCTAAAGATTCTTTTGGCAGTGTCATACTGTGGATTACTTTATCTTCTACCACACAATATTGACCATTTAACATAACATATCCATCAAACTCAAATCCTAAAGTTTTTTTCACAATCTCAAAAGTTTTTGGAGATCTCCCAGTAGCTATAAAAAGTTTTATCCCTTTTTTTCTAGCCTCTTCCAAAGCCTCTTTTGTTTTTTCTGACATAGCATGCGTTTTAAAACTTAAAAGAGTTCCATCAACATCAAAAAAAATACTTTTTATCATAATCTATTTTCTCCTCGTATAATATTTATATAATAATTTTTTAATTATTAAGCTATTTTAATTTTTATGTAATATACTGTTATTAG
>NZ_JADYTX010000046.1 GCF_021531475.1 Fusobacterium perfoetens
TTTTGTGATGCATTTTTTTAAATTAACAAATTTATTTAATTTTTTTATTTTTGACTTGACATTTAATAGTTAGTCTTTATTTTTGAAAAATAGACGGTATTACCCGTCTATTCCAAAGTTTTTATAAAAAGCATATGTTCTAACCCTTTGTATTCTTCTAAAGAATCAAAGACAAATCCCACTTTTTTAAACGCTTTTATCGAAGCTATATTTTCTTCTAAGATATAAGCAAATATCACTGATATTTCTGATTTATCAAAAATAAATTCCTCTATGCTAAGTCTTATTATATCTGAGCTTATTTTTTTACCTCTCATTTTTTCAGCTAAAAAAATATTTATCACAGCAAACTCTTCATCTAATTCAAACTTAACATAACCTAAAAATTCATTTTCATCATCAGTAACTGTATATAGAGCATAGGCAGGGGATTTTATAAGAAATTTATACCATCTCTTATGATTTTCCCATTGCTCCTTCTCTTGTCCGGGATAATATTTTTCTATATAATGAGCATGTATATTTTTATATATACTCTCTATATCCTCTTCCACAGTTCCTCTCAAAAATATCAAATCATCACCAACCAATTATTTTAAAACTATTTTTAAAAATCTTTTTTTACCCATTTTTACCATTATGTAGTCTTTTTCTCCAAAAACTTCCTCAGTAATAGCATATTTTACATCAGATATTTTTTCATCATTTACAGACATACCATTTTGTTCTATAAGTCTTCTTCCTTCACTTTTATTTTTTAGAACTTTATTAACTGATAAAAATTCTGTTAATTCTACACCTAAATTTTCTCTTGAAATCTCCTTTGTTGGTACATTATCCATGTTATTTCCTGCACCGAATAGAGCTTCAGCTGCTGCTTTAGCTTTTGTAGCTTCCTCTTCACCATGAATCATCTTAGTTATTTCATAAGCTAATACAACTTTAGCTTTATTTATTTCAGCATCTTTTAATGAAGCTAATCTTCTTACTTCGTCCATTGGAATAAATGTTAAAAGTGATAGGCATTTTTCAACATCAGCGTCATCTATATTTCTCCAATATTGATAGAATTCATATGGAGTTGTTTTAGCTGGATCTAACCATAATGCTCCTTTAGCTGTTTTTCCCATTTTCTTTCCTTCACTGTTTGTAAGTAAAGTACAAGTCATTCCATATGTTTCTTGTTGTTTTTTCTTTCTAACTATATTTATACCAGCTATTATATTAGACCATTGGTCATCTCCACCAAGTTCCATTTTACAATTATATTTTTCATTTAATACATAGAAGTCATACCCTTGCATAAGCATATAGTTAAATTCTAAGAAAGAAAGTCCTCCATTTTCCATTCTTGATTTAAAACATTCTGCTGCAAGCATTCTATTAACAGAGAATAAAGAACCAATATCTCTTATAAAATCTATATAATTAAGTCCTAAAAGCCAGTCAGCGTTATTTGCTAGGATTGCTTTTCCTTCTGAGAAGTCAATAAATTTTTCCATTTGTTTTTTGATACAAGCAACATTGTGAGCTATTGTTTCTTTAGTCATCATTTTTCTCATATCAGTTCTACCACTTGGGTCACCGATCATTGCAGTTCCACCACCAACTAAAGCGATTGGTCTGTGTCCAAATTTTTGCATATGAGCCATAAACATCATTGCAATAAAGTGTCCTACATGTAAACTATCTGCTGTTGGGTCAAATCCTATATAGAAAGTTACTTTTTCTTCTCCTAATATTTTTTTTATAGCCTCTTCATCTGTAAATTGTTTTAAATATCCACGTTCTTTTAGCACGTCATAAACGTTATTCATTTTTTCTTCCTCCTAAATTCAAATGTTTTTAATCTATATATAAAAAATAGGAGTACAATATCTATAATCTGTAAATTGTTTTAACTGTCCTCTTTCTCTTAGGACATCGCTGATTCTTTCCAACTTAACTCCCCCTCTTTTAATTTACTATTTATTCTAACATAATTTTTGCTTTTTTACTAGTAAAAAAAAAGAGATGCAAAGCATCTCATATCTTCTAAAAATGGCGGGAGTGACGAGACTCGAACTCGCGACCCCTAACGTGACAGGCTAGTGCTCTAACCAACTGAGCTACACCCCCATTTTGATGGTGGTCACAACAGGACTTGAACCTGTGACCCCCTGCTTGTAAGGCAGGTGCTCTCCCAACTGAGCTATGCGACCAAGTGGTGGTGAGAGATGGATTCGAACCATCGAAAGCGTAGCTGGCAGATTTACAGTCTGCTCCCTTTGGCCACTCGGGAACCTCACCATTACTTATTATTAAATTGGTACCCCGTAGGGGAATCGAACCCCTGTTTCCAGAGTGAAAATCTGATGTCCTAACCGTTGAACGAACGGGGCATATAGATGGTGCCGCTTACCGGAATCGAACCAGTCACCTACTGATTACAAGTCAGTTGCTCTACCAGATGAGCTAAAGCGGCATCCACTGACAGATGTTATGATACCATATCCATCAGTTTTTGTCAATATTTTTTTTATTAACTACAAAGTTTTTTTAATTTTTTCTTTATTTTCAAGAGTTTTTTTATCCAAAAATTCTTTTAAAAAATCCTTTTTTTACATCAAGTTTTAAGAACGGAACTTCTTTTCCTAAAATTCTTTGAATCATATTTCTATAAGCTTTACTTGCCAAAGAGTTTCCTTTAAATATTAGAGGCTCTCCTTTGTTAGTTGATATTACTATGCTTTCATCATCTGGCACAACACCTAAGACATCTTTAGCCAAAATATCAACTATATCTTGAACACTCATCATATTTCCTTCTTTTACCATTTCCATTCTCATTCTATTTACAACTAATTTTATTTCATTTATTTCATTCGCTTCTAATAGTCCTATTATTCTATCAGCATCTCTTACTGCTGATACTTCCGGAGTAACTACCACTAAAGCTTCGTCAGCAGCTACTATGGCATTTCTAAATCCTTGTTCTATTCCAGCTGGACAATCAATTATAATATAATCAAAATCCCCTCTTATTGCATCTATAAGCTCTTTCATTTGCTCTGGTGTAACATCATTTTTATCTCTAGTTTGAGCAGCTGGTATTAAAGATAAATTTTTATTTCTTTTATCTCTTATAAGAGCTTGTTTTATTTTACAACGTCCCTCTATTAAATCAACTAAATCATAAACTATTCTATTCTCTAATCCCATTACTACATCAAGGTTTCTAAGTCCTATATCTGTATCTATAAGAAGCACACTTTTTCCTTCTAATGCTAATCCTGTCCCAATATTCGCTGTTGTTGTTGTTTTCCCTACTCCTCCTTTACCAGAAGTAATTACTAGAACTTTCCCCATTGCCGAGCCTCCTCAAGTTTTATGTGCTTTCTATCTATTATTTCAATACAATAATCTAAACTAATCTATATTAAGTATATCACACTAATTTTTACCAATCAATAGCTTTTTTCTTTTATTTCCCATTTATTTCATATTTTTCTCTCTTTTTTTAACATTTTTTCAATATTTTATTACCATAACTCCTATATACAAAAACATAAATATAAGATATAATTATATTATCTTATATCAAGAAAGGAGAAATGATATGTCAATTTTATTTTTAAATTATCCTAAATGTACTACTTGTATAAAAGCAAGAAAATGGTTAGAAGAAAATAATATAGAATTTACAAGCAGACATATAGTTGAAGAAAATCCAACTGCTGAAGAATTAAAAACTTTTATAAAATTAAGTGGTCTTCCTACAAAAAAATTCTTCAATACAAGTGGTATGCTTTATAGAGAGATGAATCTAAAAGATAAACTTGCCACTATGAGTGATGATGAAATGGTAAATCTACTTGCTACTAATGGAATGCTTGTTAAAAGACCTTTAGTTGTAGGAGAAAATGGAGTTTTAGTTGGTTTTAAAGCTAAAACTTGGTCTGAATTTTTTGGTAAATAAACCCATGAAATAAAAATATAATAAATAAAAAAATCCCCTGAGAAATCTCAGGGGAAAATTTTTATTAACTATTTGCAGATATTGTAGAATACATCTAATCCGTTGTATTGAGCCATATCTCCTAATTCTTCTTCAATTCTTAATAATTGGTTATATTTAGCCATTCTATCAGTTCTTGAAGTTGATCCAGTTTTGATTTGTCCTGCGTTAGTTGCAACAGCTATGTCAGCTATTGTAGCATCTTCAGTTTCTCCAGATCTGTGAGATACTACTGCAGTCATTCCAGCTCTTTTTGCCATTTCGATAGCATCTAAAGTTTCAGTTAAAGTTCCGATTTGGTTAAGTTTTATTAAGATAGAGTTTCCAGCTTTAACTTCGATTCCTTTTTTAAGTCTTTCAGTGTTAGTTACGAATAAGTCGTCTCCAACAAGTTGAACTTTATCTCCTAATTTAGCAGTTAATAATTGCCAACCTGCCCAGTCGTCTTCTCCTAAACCATCTTCGATTGATTTGATTGGATATTTTTCTACTAAAGAAGCATACCATTCAACCATTTCTTCAGAAGTTCTTACAACTCCTCCTTCTCTTACGAAGTGGTATTCGAATTTTCCGTCAACTTCTTTACAGAATTCACTTGAAGCAGCGTCCATTGCGAAAGTAATATCTTTTCCTGGCTCATATCCAGCAGCTTTTATAGCTTCCATTATTAAGTCAAGAGCTCCTTCAGTTCCGTTTATTTTAGCTGGAGCATATCCTCCTTCGTTTCCAACGTTAGTAGAATCTCCGTTTGCTTTTAATAATTTTCCTAAGTGGTGGAATACTTCACAACCCATTCTCATAGCTTCTTGGAAAGATTTAGCTCCAACTGGTTGGATCATAAATTCTTGAACGTCTACTGCAGAGTCAGCGTGAGATCCTCCGTTTAATATGTTCATCATTGGTAAAGGTAATTCTTTAGCGTTTACCCCACCTAAGTATTTGTATAGAGGCATTCCTAATGCTTCTGCTGCTGCTTTAGCAACTGCTAGAGATACACCTAATATAGCGTTAGCTCCTAATCTTCCTTTGTTTGGTGTTCCGTCTAAAGCGATCATAGCTTTATCAATTCTTACTTGGTCTAAAGCATCCATTCCAAGTATTAATCCTTTAATTTCTGTATTAACGTTTTTAACAGCTGTTAAAACACCTTTTCCTAAATATCTTGATTTATCTCCGTCTCTTAATTCTACTGCTTCGTAAGCTCCTGTTGATGCTCCAGATGGAACTGCAGCTCTTCCTTTAGCTCCACACTCTAATACTACATCTACTTCAACAGTAGGATTTCCTCTTGAGTCAAGTATTTCTCTTGCTACTACATCAGCTATTCTTGTCATTTTTTCCTCCTATATGATTCTATTGATTTTATATTAAATTTCACTATAATATTTTACTACTTTTCTATCTTTTTATCCACTAAAAATTATTATTTAACTTATCCACTAAAAATTATTATTTAACTTGCATAATTTTTACAGTATTAGTTGTTCCTGGCATAAATACTTCTTCTCCACAAGTTGCAGCGATGATATCTCCAGATTTTACTAATCCTAATCCAATTGCTACTTTTTCAGCTTCGTCCATAAATTCGTTTAAGTTTTTGAAATCTCCACTTAGGTAAGGGATTACACCTTTACTTAATAACATTTGATTAAATGCTTTTTGGTCGTTAGTTATTGCAAGAATCATAGCACTTGGGAAGTATTTTCTGATACTTCTAGCAGCTCTTCCTGAACCTGTTCCTACAACGATTAATTTTGCTCCTAAAACTTCAGCAGCGTCAACACAACCTTTTGCAACAGCTTCTGTTATTCCTTTATCTTTATTGTCATAATCTACGTTAGTATATAATAATGGGTCTGTTTTTTCAGCTATTCTTGTCATAACTTTAACAGCTTCTACTGGATATTTTCCCTTAGCACTTTCTCCAGATAACATTACAGCGTCAGTTCCATCTAAGATTGCGTTAGCAACGTCGTTTGCTTCTGCTCTTGTTGGTCTTGGGTTGTTGATCATTGAGTCTAACATTTGTGTAGCTGTAATAACTGGTTTTCCAGCTTCATTACATTTTTCTATCATCATTTTTTGAGCAAATGGAACTTCTTCAACTGGGATTTCTACTCCTAAGTCTCCTCTTGCTACCATTATTCCGTCAGATAACTCTAATATTTCATCAAAGTTGTCTAATCCTTCTTTATTTTCTATTTTAGAAATTATTTTTATGTTTGATCCACCATTTTCAGTTAAAACTCTTCTTACTTCTCTTACGTCATCACCTTTTCTTATGAATGATGCTGCTACGAAGTCAATTCCTTGCTCACAACCGAATTTTAAGTCAGCTATATCTTTTTTAGCTAAAGCTGGTAAGTTAACTTTTACGTTTGGTAAGTTAACTCCTTTGTTTTCTCCTAACATTCCGTTGTTTTCTACAACGCATCTTACTTCATTTCCTTCTATTTCTTTTACTGTTAATTCGATTAATCCATCGTCGATTAATACAGTATTTCCAACTGATAAATCTTTAGCAA
The DNA here is from genome assembly GCF_021531475.1 of Fusobacterium perfoetens. NCBI lineage: Bacteria > Fusobacteriati > Fusobacteriota > Fusobacteriia > Fusobacteriales > Fusobacteriaceae > Fusobacterium > Fusobacterium perfoetens. The sequence goes on from NZ_JADYTX010000046.1 coordinate 6,523, forward strand.
AATCATCATAAGTAACTGCTACTATTGTATTGTTTCCTACAACTGTTTTATCAGTAGTTATTGTAAAGTTTTGTCCAGCTACTAATTTTACATCTTCACCATTTTCTAATTTTATAGTTCTAATTTCTGGTCCTTTAGTATCTAATAATATTGCAGCTTTTAAACCAGTTTCTTCTTTTACTTCTCTTAAAGCAGCTATTCTAGCAGCATGTTCTTCGTGGCTTCCATGAGAGAAATTTAATCTCATTACGTTCATTCCAGCTTTTAATAACTTTGTTAACATCTCTTTTGATTCACTTTTTGGTCCAATAGTACAAACTATTTTTGTTTTTTTCACAAAATCACCTCTATAATCTATTTTAAATTTTTTTGTTACACATTTTTTATTCTATTTCCATTGTCTTAATTTTAAACAAATTTTTGAACTTTGTCAATTTTCTTCGCGGTTATTTTTTCATCTATTTTGGTAATATACTTACTCATAATATCGTTTTTTGTTATCTATACCAATTCTTTTCTTACTCAATTTTATTTTTCTTTTTTTACTCATTTTTTAACCCTTTCGGCAAAAACACTTCCATATATTTTTTTAATGATAATCTTTTATAATATTTATATATTTTTTAAACTTTAGTCCTAATTTTTATTTAATTTTATAATGAAACATATGTTTTATATCAATTTTTATATAGAATTAGAGTGAATTTAGTATTTTTTTGAGTCATTTTAGATCAAACTATGAACATTTTTAGATTTAATATAACGTCTTTTTAAATTACATATATTCTATATATTTGCACTATATATTAAATATGTGTTATATTTGATATTGGACTTTTTTATATAAAAATATTACATTTAGGGAGGTAAAACTTGTATGATATTAGAACTTACTAATATTCAGACTATGGCATTGGCGGTGTTAGTTCTATATTTAGGTAAATACATCAATAACACATTTAATTTTTTAAAAGAAAACTGTATTCCAGACGCTGTTACTGGTGGAACTGTTTTTTCTATTTTCACTCTTATCGGACATGAGGCTAATCTTTTTTCTTTTGTTTTTGAAGATACTTTAAGAGAGGTCTTTATGATAGCATTTTTTACAACTGTTGGTTTTTCAGCAAGTATAAAACTTTTAAAAAAGGCTGGGATTCCTGTACTTATGTTTTTAATAGCTGCTGTGGGGTTAACTTTCTTCCAAAATATAGCTGGAATTGCAATGGCTAAAGTTCTACATGTAAGCCTGCTTATTGGTTTGGCTACTGGGTCTTTAGCTACAACTGGAGGACCTGGAACAGCCGGAGCATTTGGACCTATTATGGAGAGTTTCGGGGCTCCAGGAGCAACTATGGTGGCTATGGCAACTGCAACTTATGCTCTTATTGCTGGTAGTATTATTGCTGGACCACTTTGCAAACGTCTTATCGAAAAACATTCATTATTAGAAAAACATAAAAACTCAAATAGTTTTGAAACTTCCGGAGAAAAATCAGAAACTCTTATAACCAAAAAAGTTATACCTACTGGTTTTTTAATTATTGTAGCTATGGGAGTAGGAAGTTTAATTTCTAGTTTTTTAAACAGTTTAGGACTTGTTCTACCATCATATATCGGAGCTATGTTTGCTGCTACTATTATTAGAAATATATCTGATTATACTGGTAAATTTGAAATTGATTTGGATATAATCTCTACCATCGGTAGTTTTACCTTAGCTATGTTCCTTTCTATGACTCTTATGGCATTTAAACTTTGGGAGCTTAAAGAACTAGCTCTTCCTCTTGTAATAATGCTTATAGGACAAACTATTCTTATGGGAGCTTTTGCATATTTTGTTACTTTTAACATCACTGGAAGAGATTATGACGCTGCTATTATGACTGGAGGACATTGTGGTTGTGGATTTGGTACTACTCCAAAAGCTTTGGCTAATATGGAGGCTTTAACAGAAAGATACTTACCATCTCCAAAAGCTTTCTTTGTAATACCAATAGTAGGAAGTTTATTTATAGATTTCTTTAATGCTGCTATAATAACTTTCTTTATTAATCTAGTAAAATAAAAAATAAAGGTTGTACAAAAAGCATGATTTGTACAACCTTTATTTTTTTATTATTTATTTTCTATAGAATTCTACAAAGATTCTTATTTCTACAATATCTGATGGAACATTTTTATTTACCACTTATCTAAACATTATTTTTATCTTCTCAACTTTTTCATACTATCATTTTAAAATAAGTAGTTGTAAATATTAAATAATTGGGTGTAATAAATATCTCTACTACTCATCTAAAATAACTAAATTATTATTTGTCTTATTTTCATTTCTTTTCCATAGTCGCCCTAAAAAGTGATATATAAAAATATTTTTTACAAAAAATAAAAAAAGAGATATTTCTATCTCTTGATTTCATAAATGGCGGGAGTGACGAGACTCGAACTCGCGACCCCTAACGTGACAGGCTAGTGCTCTAACCAACTGAGCTACACCCCCATTTAATGGTGGTCACAACAGGACTTGAACCTGTGACCCCCTGCTTGTAAGGCAGGTGCTCTCCCAACTGAGCTATGCGACCATTAGTGGTGGCCAGAGGCGGAATCGAACCACCGACACGGGGATTTTCAGTCCCCTGCTCTACCGACTGAGCTATCTGGCCAACTAATAAATATTTAATTTTTCTTCTTAAAAAAAAATGGCGGAGAACCAGAGACTCGAACTCTGAAGCCTTACGGCGTCGGTTTTCAAGACCGATTCCTTACCAATTAGGATAGCTCTCCAGCACATATGGTACCCCGTAGGGGAATCGAACCCCTGTTTCCAGAGTGAAAATCTGATGTCCTAACCGTTGAACGAACGGGGCAAAAATGGTGGATCTAATTGGAATCGAACCAATGACCACTCGGTTATGAGCCGAGTGCTCTAACCAGCTGAGCTATAGATCCATACGTACTCATTTGTGTTAATATTGTTTTTTAATGGCGTGTCTGAAGGGATTCGAACCCCTGACCCACGCCTTAGAAGGGCGTTGCTCTATCCAGCTGAGCTACAGACACATCTTCTTAAATAGATGGTGCGTCATACTGGATTTGAACCAGTGACAACACGATTAAAAGTCGTGTGCTCTACCTACTGAGCTAATGACGCATATTTTGGAGCGGGAAACGAGGTTCGAACTCGCGACATTCAGCTTGGAAGGCTGACGCTCTACCAACTGAGCTATTCCCGCATATCTTACTGTAACACTGAATATTTAATTTTTGGTGGCGGGGATAGGATTTGAACCTATGACCTTCGGGTTATGAGCCCGACGAGCTGCCAACTGCTCTACCCCGCGATGTGGTGCCTAGAGCCGGAATCGAACCGGCACGGTATCAAGATACCACAGGATTTTAAGTCCTGTGCGTCTACCTGTTCCGCCATCCAGGCATTCTCAAGTTAGTGGATTTTGTTTTCCGTTCCCTTAAGACAAGAATAATAATACCATATTTTCTAGAAAGTGTCAACAGTTTTTTTTAAAGAAAAAGAGTTTTTTAATTTTTTCTTTTATTTCCAATAGTTTTATTTTTTATATTTTTTTCATTTTTTTATTTTTCATCTAAAAATTTTTTAAATTTTATTAAATTTTCTTTAGATTTTTTATCCATTTTTTTTATTTTATATTCTAATTTACTAGCTTCACTTCTATTATTTACTTGAAAAAAAATCTCTATTTTTTTTACTAAATGACTTTTTGTATATTTTGCACCTTTTTTCTCACAATGATCTTGATATCTTTTTTCTAAATTATTAGTAATTCCAGTATATAAAGAATTGTCTTTACATCTCAATATATATACATACCAACTCATTTTCCCTCCAAATTTAATTTCTCAAAAATATTTTACCATAAATTTCATTTTTTTGAAAAAAATACTATATTTTATAAAGAAAATACTGTATAATTATTAATAGTATGTATACAAATAAGTTTTTTATTCATTTTTTATATAATCTCAATAATAATTAAGGAGGATTTTTTGGATAACTTAAAAGAAAATCGTAAATTATATGCCTTTGAATTAGGTTTTTTACTTGTTTCTCTTTTTATAATTATACTTTTAGTTTATGGAAACTTCCAACTAAAAGAAAATTTCTTTCAAGGATTTAGTAATATAATAACTTCACAAGCTGGATTGATAACAGACTTTTTAATGGTGGGTGGTTTAAGTGCTGGATTTTCAAATTCCTTACTTATCTTAGCCTTTAACTATTTTATAGTTAGATTTTTAAAAATAGAGATAAAAGGAATGGTTCTTGCTTCTCTTTTTACTGTTTTTGGATTTTCTTTTTTTGGAAAAAACATATTAAATATTTTACCAATATATATAGGTGGAATTTTATTCAGTAAATATGAGCACATTCCATTTAAAGATATTTATCTTCCTGTATCCTTTGCCACTGCCCTTGCTCCTTTTATCAGTGAGGTAGCTTTTAGAACTAATACTTTTGAGTTCTCTTATGTAAATGGAATTATTTTAGGAGTAGGAATTGGATTCATTATCTCGCCTCTTGCAAAAAAAATGAAAAGTTTTCATGAAGGATATAATCTTTATAACTTAGGATTTACTGCTGGAATTTTAGGTCTCGTTCTTAACTGTATTTTAAAAGCCTATGACTTTAATGTAGCTTCAAGAAAAATTTTATCAACTCAATATAATGATATTTTACAAATCTGTTGTAGTGTAATATTTTTAATTTTTATTATAATTGGATTCTACATTAATGATAACTCTTTCTCTGGTTATAAAGAGCTTTTAAAATCTGGTGGTTTAGAAGTTGATTTTGTTGCTACTTATGGGTATGGAGTTACTTTTGTTAATATGGGACTTATGGGATTTTTAGCTATGCTATTTTCACTTTCTCTAGGTCAAACATTAAATGGTCCAATTCTTGCAGGTATATTTACTGTGGTTGGTTTCTCAGCACATGGAAAAACTCCATTTAATACTGCTCCTATTCTTACTGGAGTTATTTTATCAGGAGTTACTACTATTCATAATGATATGTTTACAATAGTTCTTTCTGGATTATTTGGAACTTCTCTAGCCCCTATAGCAGGGATTTTCGGTCCTTTCTGGGGTATCGTAGCTGGTTGGTTACATCTTACTGTTGTTACAAATATAGGAGGGCTTCACGGAGGTCTTAATCTATATAATAACGGATTCTCTGCTGGAATTGTAGCTGGTTTCCTACTTCCTATAATGAGAATTTTTAATGAAAGAGGTATGAAAAGAGAGTTACAATTTATTAAAAATAGAAAAGAATTTATGGGTATGATTAAAAAATCTGATTTTGAGTAACTTAAAAAATGCTGACTGAAAATTTTAATTTCAATCAGCATTTATTTTACAATTGAGTTTCTATTTCTTTATCTATTGAAAGAGTGGCTATTCCATTTAAATTAAGATTTTTTTCAGGTACATAACCTTTCTTTAATTTATAATAAGCTGCTGCTGCTATCATAGCACCATTATCTGTACAAAGTTTCATACTTGGATAAGAAACCTCTACTCCTTGCTCTGCCCCTCTTCTTTTTAGTTCACTTCTAAGTAGAGAATTAGCTGCAACTCCACCAGCTATTATCACTTGTTTAACATTTTTTTCAGCACAAGCCTTCAATACTTTTTTACATAAAATATCTACAACTGTTCCTTGGAAAGAAGCTGCTAAATCCACTGGAGCAAACTCCTCACCTTTCATTTTCATTTTATTAACATAATTGATTACTGCTGTTTTTATTCCAGAAAAACTAAAATTATATCCATCTACTTTAGGTTCTGTTATCTTTAAGAAATCTGGATTTCCTTCATAATACATTTTATCTATAACAGGTCCACCTGGATATCCAATTCCTAAAACTCTAGCTACTTTATCATAACTTTCTCCGACAGCATCATCTAAAGTTCCGCCTAGATTTGTAAAATTATGATTTTCATCTATATAAATAATATTTGTATGTCCCCCTGATACAACCAAAGCTATACAAGGAAACTCAACATCATTTTCAACTAGATTTGCATAGATATGCCCTTTTATATGGTGTACAGGAACTAAAGGAATATTTTTTCCATAAGAAAGCCCTTTAGCAAAAGAAACTCCCACAAGTAATGCTCCTATAAGTCCTGGTGCATAAGTCACACCTATATAATCAATATCATCTAATGTAACTTTAGCTTGTTCTAAACTTTCTTCTAAAATTGTAGCTATATTTTTTATATGGTGTCTTGAAGCTATCTCTGGCACAACTCCACCATATTCTTTATGAATAGCTATTTGAGAAGATATATAATTGGATAAAACCTCTTTTCCATCTTTAACTATCGCTATGGAAGTTTCGTCACAAGATGTTTCTATCCCTAATATTAACATTTTTTCCTCCTTAATTAGTTTTTAAAACTATGGATAGGAGCAGGTATTCTTCCACCTCTTTTTATGAAATCTTCACATTTAAAACCGTTTACTGCCATTATAGGAGCATGTCCTAAAAGTCCTCCGAATTCAACTGTTTCTCCTATTTTTTTACCTATAACTGGAATAAGTCTTGCTGCTGTCGTTTTATTATTTACCATTCCTATAGCTGCTTCATCTGCTATTATTCCTGAAATAGTAGCTGCTGAAACATCTCCTGGAATAGCTATCATATCAAGCCCAACAGAACATACACAAGTCATTGCTTCTAATTTTTCTAAAGTTAAAGCTCCTATTTCTGCTGCTGTTATCATAGCATGATCTTCACTTACTGGTATAAACGCTCCACTAAGTCCTCCAACATAAGAAGAAGCCATTACTCCACCTTTTTTTACATTATCATTAAGCATTGCAAGAGCCGCTGTTGTACCAGGTGCTCCAGGTTGTTCAAGTCCCATTTCTTGGAAAATTTCTCCAATACTATCCCCTACTGCTGGAGTAGGTGCTAATGATAAATCTATTATACCAAAAGGTACTCCTAATCTTTTTGAAGCTTCTTGAGCTACTAATTGTCCAACTCTTGTAATTTTAAAAGCTGTTTTCTTAACAACTTCACATAAAGTCTCAAAATCTGCTCCTCTTGCTGATTCTAATGCTTTTTTTACAACTCCTGGTCCACTTACACCAACATTTATTACACAATCAGCTTCTCCAACTCCATGGAAAGCTCCTGCCATAAATGGATTATCTTCTACAGCATTACAGAACACAACAAACTTAGCACAACCAATACATTCTCTATCTTTTGTTAATTCAGCTGTTTCTTTTATTATTTCTCCCATTTTTTTAACAGCGTCCATATTGATACCATTTCTTGAAGTTCCAACATTTACAGAAGAACAAACTCTTTCAGTTACATTTAAAGCTTCAGGAATAGATTTTAAAAGTATCTCATCAGCTTTTGTATATCCTTTATGAACTAAAGCAGAAAATCCACCTATAAAGTTTACTCCACAATCTTTTGCTGCTCTATCAAGAGTTTTAGCAACACTTACATAAGAATCTGTTTCACAACCAGCAGCTGCAATAGCTATTGGTGTTACTGATATTCTTTTGTTTACAACTGGCACTCCAAATTGTCTTGCTATTTCATCTCCAACTTTTACTAAATCTTTAGCATAAGTTGTTATTTTTTTATATATTTTTTCATTGAATCTATCAATATCAGAATCAGCACAATCCATCAAGCTTATCCCCATTGTTATTGTACGAACATCAAGGTTTTCTTGAGCTATCATAGCATTTGTTTCTTGAATCTCTACTTTAGAAATCATATTTTTCTCCTCGTATAATATTTATATAATAATTTTTTAATTATTAAGCTATTTTAATTTTTATGTAATATACTG
>NZ_JADYTX010000047.1 GCF_021531475.1 Fusobacterium perfoetens
TTTTTTGTTCTTTTGTTAGTTTAGCCATAAAAAAACTGCACCCTCCATCTTAGTTGTCTAAGATTTTGGGTGCAGTACACAATTAATTGTGGAGTAGTAAAAGGAGGAGCTGCTAAAAATGTTGTAGCAGAAAAAGCTTTTTTAGAGTTTGAATTTAGAGTAAAAAAAATTGAAGAAGCTAAAGAAGTCATAAAAAAAGTAGAAATCTTAAAAGAACATGCAAAAGAAAAAGAAATAAAAGTAGTTATTTTGGGTGGATTAAACAGAGGTCCAATGATTTTTGATGAAAAAAGTAAGGTACTTTTTGAATTAATAAAATCCAAAGGGAAGGAATTAGATATAGAGATAAAAGGAGTTTCAAGCGGAGGAGCTTCAGATGGAAATTTAACTTCTAGTGTGGGAAGTCCCACAATAGATGGATTAGGACCAGTTGGTGGAGGACAGCATAGTACAAGTGAATATTTAGATTTAGATTCTGTTGAAGAAAGAATAAATTTATTGGTAAAAGTTATAGAAGGAATATAAATTAAAATTATGGGGGATGATTTTATGGAAATACAAAAAAAGGGATTATTTAATAGATTTTTAGATAACGTGGAAAGAGTAGGAAATAAGTTACCTCATCCAGCAACAATCTTTTTTATTTTTGCAATTATGGTTGTTGTAATTTCGCATTTTGCAGCTTTAGGTGGAGCTGAAGTAACTTTTAAGGCTATAAATAAAGAACACCAATTAATAGATAAAACAGTTAAAGCAGTAAGTTTATTAACACCAGATGGAATAAGATGGATGTTTAAATCTATAGTTAAAAATTTTACAGGTTTTGCTCCTTTAGGAATGGTATTGGTAGCTATGTTTGGAGTTGGGGTAGCAGAAGAAACAGGATTACTAACAGTTTTATTAAGAAAGCTTGTTTTAAGTGCACCAAGGTCAATAATTACAGCAGTAATAGTTTTTGCAGGGGTAATGTCTAATATCGCTGCTGATGCAGGTTATGTTGTGTTAGTACCATTAGGAGCATTAATTTTCTTAAGTTTTGGACGTCATCCTTTAGCTGGATTGGCAGCAGGTTTCGCTGGAGTTTCGGGAGGATTTTCAGCAAACTTATTAATAGGAACACTTGATCCTTTACTAGGAGGAATAAGTACAGAAGCTGCAAGATTATTAGATCCAAATTACACAGTTTCACCTACAGCTAACTATTATTTTATGGCAGTGTCTTGTATATTGATTACAATAGTTGGAACTATAATAACAGAAAAGTTAATAGAACCAAGATTAGGAAAATATGAAGGAAGTCAGAAAGTAGAAATAACAGAAATAACAATGATAGAAAAAAGAGGATTGAAGGCAGCAGGATTATCTTTGTTAGTATTTCTTATATTTATAGCATTTTTAAGTGTTCCTCAAAATGCAATTTTAAGAAATCCATTAAATCATTCATTAACAGATCATTCACCTTTAATGGACAGTATGGTTGCAATAATTAGCTTAGGATTTATGATTCCTGGAATTTTTTATGGAATTTTTTCTGGAAAAGTAAAAAGTGATAAAGATATTATAAAAGGAATGAGAAATTCAATGGCATCAATGGCAGGATATATCAGTATAGTATTTTTTGCCAGTCAATTTATAGCGTATTTTAAATATTCTAATTTAGGGACTATTTTGGCGGTTAATGGTGCAGAGTTTTTAAAAGAAACAGGATTTACAGGATTACCATTAGTTGTATCATTTATTCTAGTATCAGCATTTATGAATTTATTTATGGGATCAGCGTCAGCAAAATGGACGATAATGGCTCCTATATTTGTTCCTATGTTTATGGGAATTGGTTTTGCTCCAGAATTTACACAAGTAGTGTACAGAATAGGAGATTCTACAACTAATATAATAACTCCTTTAATGTCAAATTTTGCAACAGTAATAGCTTTCGGACAAAAATATGATGATAAACTTGGAATAGGAACTTTAGTTTCAATGATGTTACCTTATACTATTTTCTTTTTAATTTTCTGGACAATATTAATGATAATATGGTATTTGCTAGGTTTACCTTTAGGACCAGATGGAGTAATACATTTAGCAAATATGATTTTTTAGAAGAATAATACTCCTTTTTAATAAAAATCTTTCTTGGGTATTTAACTCAAGGAAGATTTTTTTGTATAAAGAAAATTATTTACTTTTTAAATGGTTTTAAAAAATCAGAAGAATGTATGTAGAAAAATTTTTTTTGAATATGTATTAAAGTTTATTAATTAGTTGAAATGACTAAATAAATTAATATAACAACATTAAAATACAGATCATTATCTGGAAGATAGTTTGTGATTAAAATATTAAATTGTTTTTCTTAAAAATATGGTGTAAAATGAATATAAGATATCAGTATATTTTGCTAGGAGGAAACATGAAAACAATAAAAATTTCTGATAAAAGGACATTAAGTGAAAAAGTGTACGATAAATTAAAAGAATTAATAATGGATGGAGAATTAGAAAGAGGAACTAAAATAACAGAAACATCAATAGCTAAAATGTTTGATGTTAGTCCTACTCCCGTAAGAGAAGCTTTTAGAAGATTATCATCTGATGGTTTAATTGAAGTAACTTCTTGGAAAGGTGTAATAATAAAGGGAATAGATGAAAGGGATTTATTGGAAATATATGAATGTAGGGAAGCTTTAGAAGGAATGGTAGGAAAGTTAGCGGCTCAAAATGTAACTAACGAAGATATAAAAATACTGGAACAAATATTGAATAAGTGCGAAAAAACAGAGTACCCCCAAGATTTAATAGAATTAAACACAGAATTTCATAATGAGCTTTTAAAGATAGCTAATAATAAAAGATTAAAAAAACTATTAAATGACTTAATGACAGTTATTCTTTACGATAGAGGAATTTCTAATAGATATGCAGTAAGAAGGCAGGAAATAATAGATGAACATATAGAAATATTAAAATATTTAAGATTAAAAGATGAAAAAAAAGTGTCTGAATTAATGCAATTGCATATAAGAAAAGGATATTTGTTTATAAAAAGTTATTCAAAAGCAAATTAGGTAGTATAACAAGTATTGTATAAAAAAATCTCCGACTTTTATAAATCGGAGAATTTTTTTATTATTTTAATTATCTTTTTAAATCATATTTTATAAATTTAACTACTTGGATTATTATTGTTGGTATAAAAGCAAGTAGATAAATCATTCCAAGTTGAGCTAGAGTTATTGGAGCAGTTTCAAAGAATCTTCCACAAGCAGGAACCATTAATATAAGAGTTAAAAGTCCAGTTCCTATTAAGAAAGCATATACTGAGAATATATTTGAGAAAAGTCCAAGTTTTATGATGCTACTATTTGTACGGCAGTTAAATCCGTGGAAAAGTCTAGCAAGACAAAGTATAGCAAAAGCCATAGTCATTCCAACTTCTTTAGAAACTTTTAATCCTTGATAGAATCCAAGTAAAACAAATATTGTTATTAAACCACCTTGTAAAAGAATTTTCATAGAAAGTTCTTTTGTAAGAATTGGTTCGTTAATATCTCTTGGTTTTTCTTCTAACACTCTGTCTGAACCAGGCTCCATTCCGATTGCTATTGCAGGTAAACTATCAGTTACTAAGTTTATAAATAATAGATGTACTGGTGCAAATGGCATTGGAAGATTTAATATTGATGCGTAGAACACAGATATTATTCCAGCCAAGTTTCCAGAAAGTAAAAATTTAATTGAGTTTTTAATATTAGCGTAAATATTTCTTCCAGTAGCCACAGCTTTTACAATTGTAGAGAAGTTGTCATCAGTAAGTATCATTGATGCAGCATCTTTAGAAACTTCAGTACCAGTTATACCCATTGCAATACCGATGTCAGCTTTTTTAAGAGCTGGTGCGTCGTTAACTCCGTCTCCTGTCATAGCACAGATATTTCCTTTCTTTTGCCACATAGAAACAATTCTTATTTTATCACTAGGAGAAACTCTTGCGTAAACAGATATATGTTCAATCTCTTTTTCAAACTCTTCGTCAGAAAGTTTTTCAAGTTCGATACCCTCTAGTGCTTTATCTCCATTTCTTAAAATTCCAATTTCTCTAGCAATAGCAGAGGCAGTAATTTTGTGGTCACCAGTTATCATTATAGGTTTGATACCAGCTTTTATACAATCAGCAACAGCTTGTTTTGATTCTACTCTAGGTGGGTCAATCATAGAGATAAGACCTACAAAGATAAAGTTATTTTCATCATCATAGTTAAGTTGTTTCATAGAATCAAATTCTTTAACAACAAAAGATAAAACTCTTAGTCCATTGTTAGACATTTCAAAGTTTGTATTTTCTATATTTTTAATATCTTCAGCAGTTATCTCTCTTATTCCAGTAGAAGTTAAAATATATTTTGTTCTTCTTAGTACAACATCTAAAGCACCTTTTGTTATCATAAGATTTTTGCCATCTATGTCACAAAGAACAGACATCAATTTTCTATCAGAATCAAATGGGATTTCAGATATTCTTCTGTGTTTTTCTCTTATATCTAACTCTTTCATTCCAAGTTTATAAGCAAGAGTAGTTAGAGCAGTTTCTGTTGGGTCTCCAATCTCTGTTCCGTTGCTACTTATTGCGTCACTACATAAACAAGAGAATTTTATTAAAGAACCTTGTAAGCTATCATTTAAATCTATATTTTCAGTATCAGTTATTTTATTATCAATATAGATTTTTTTAACAGTCATTTTATTTTGAGTAAGAGTACCAGTTTTGTCAGAACAAATTATTGATACAGAACCTAATCCTTCAACAGCTTTTAATTTTTTTATTATTGCATTTTCTTTAGACATTTTTTGAGTTCCTATTGCAAGAACAATTGTAACTATTGGGTTTAAAGCCTCAGGTATAGCAGCAACAGCAAGTGCCACAGCAAACAGTAAAGATTCAATAACAGTAAGTCCGTGATAAATGTTAGTTCCAAAAACAAAAGCACAAAGAACTAAAATAGAGATAGAAAGATTTCTACCAAAAGTATCTAAAGAAATTTGTAATGGAGTAAGATTTTCTTTAGTTTCTTTCATAAGAGTAGCGATTTTACCAATCTCAGTATTCATACCAGTTTTAACAACCACAGCAGTTGCTCTACCGTATGTAACTAAACTTCCAGAGAAAACCATATTTTTTTGATCTCCTAAAGCTAGTTCATTTTTTTCTATAATTTCATCAGTTTTTTCTACACTTTCAGATTCTCCAGTAAGAGAACTTTCATTTGATTTAAGAGAAAAACATTCGATAATTCTAGCGTCAGCAGGAACAATATCTCCAGCCTCTAGTTGAATAATATCTCCAACAACTACATTTTTAGAAGAGATTTCTATTTTTTCTCCATTTCTTATTACACGAGTTTTTGGAGAAGATAGATTTTTTAAGCTTTCCAAAGAAGATTCAGCTCTTATATGTTGCACAGTTCCAAGTACAGCATTCATAGTGATAACAACAAAGATAACAATAGAACTTTCAAAATTTCCAGTAAACATAGAGATTAAACCAGCAATAATAAGAATTATTACAAGTACATCTTTAAATTGAGAGATAAAGATTGAAAGTGCACTTTCTTTTTCTCCCTCTTCAAGTTGGTTAAGACCATATTTTTCAATGTTCTCTTTCACTTGAGCAGAAGAAAGACCCTCATTAGTCACGCCAAACTCTTCAAATATCTCTTTCGTTGATTGATTAAAATATTTTTTCATTTTTCCTCCTAAAATAAATATTAAAAATAAAAAAGACTTCTAATATAGATATACTATATTAAAAGTCTCGTTACCTACAAAAATCTAAAGGCTTACAACACCAGACAGAAAATCTGTCGAGATTGTTGACGTTGTAAATTAAACTACTCCCTTTTCTATTCAATTAGTTTACGTGTGAATTATAGCATTTATAAAATAAATATGCAAGAAAAATTTAAAATTATTTTTCTAAATTATCTTTTTCAGGGATAGTCTCGTCCTGTTTATCCTCTTTTAAATCTTTTTTATCTTGACCAATTTCTTTTAAAAATATATCTTTTGCTTTAACCACCATAAGCATTAACAACATATAATGAATAATTTTATTTCTTTCAAAAGTTTCTCCAAAGAAATGAGTACCTAGAAAAAGTACTCCTATCCAAATTCCTAATACTAAGATTAGCATAAGGACTAATTTAAACCAAGAGTGCCAAAAACTTTTTTGCATAATAAAACTCCTTAATATTTAAAAAATTATTATTGAAATATATGTCATAATAATACTTCCTATTACAACGTAAAGATAATTTTTGAAGAAAAAAGAAAAAACAACTGCAGAAATTCCACCTATAAATGATGCTAAAAAATTTCCCGGAACAGCTCTTATTACATCAGGGAGAATTAAAGCCCCGATGGCTGAAAAAGGGATACATTTTAAAACCAGTGAAGTTCTTTTTGAAAATTTTATATTTTCCAAAAGTTTAAATGGTAAAAATCTTGGAATAAATGTAACTAAAGCTAGACCAAAAATCATTAAAAATATCTCTTTATTCATTTCCACTTTCCTCCTCTTTTTCAAATCTTTCTAAGATAAAACTTCCAATGAAAGAGGAAAGAAGAATAGCAAGTATCATATTCCAACCATTTGGAAAAATTTTAGAATATCCAATAAACCAGTTAAAGAAACCAGACATCAAAACAATAGAAGTAACTGCCAAAGATTTTCTCATCTGAGGCACTAGCATCGAGATAAATAGTGCATATATTCCAATCCCCATACTATCACTTAAATTTTTAGGTAATATTCCACCGACGCAGTAACCTACTACAGTGAAAAACCACCAGAAAAAATGTCCTATAAGTTGAATAGGGATTATAAATTCAGGAGAAATTTTTCTTTCTTGTAGAGCTGATAAAGCAAAAGACTCATCAGTTATCAAAGGAATAATAATTGGAAGATATCTTTTAGCTTTTTTACTAAGCATTTTGCTAAGAGATGAACTCATAAGAAAAAGTCTAAGATTCATTAAAAGGACTGTAAACCATATTCCAATTAAGTTTGTTCCAGCAATCCAAAGATTTAATCCCATAAATTGTCCAGACCCAGTCACCACAAAAAATGAAAAAGAGAAAGCCTCCAATAAACTTAGACCAGAATTTTTAGCAAAAATTCCAAAGGTCAAAGCCACAGGTATATAAGATATACCTATGGAGATTCCAAGTGATGAAGAATGTTTTATTTCTTGTTTATTTATCATCTGTTTTTTACCGACCTATTTATTGTAAACGTTACCCATAAGACCAACTATTTGTTTAGCCTCAGTAATTTTCTTTCTAGCTATTTCACGAGCTTTTAAAGCACCTTTTCTTAAAACTTCTTCTATATATTCAGGATTTTTTTCAAGTTCTTCTCTACGAGCACGAGCATCTTTGAAATATTCTAAGATTGCTTCTAAAAGTTCTTTTTTAGCGTGTCCGTATCCGTATCCACCAGCCATAAATTTAGCTCTCATCTCTTGATATTTTTCTTCAGAAACAAAAAGTTTATAAATTTGAGAAATATTATTGTCAGGATTTTTTGGAGCTTCAAGTTCAGCAGAGTCAGTTACAATAGACATTACTTGTTTCTTTAAAACATTTTTAGGAGCAAACATATTTATTGTATTTCCATAAGATTTACTCATTTTTTGTCCGTCAGTTCCAGGAACTACTGCAAGATTTTCCATAATTAATGGTTCAGGAAGTTTGAAAAACTCAACTCCATATTGTTGGTTAAATTTCATAGCTATATCTCTTGCCATTTCTAAATGTTGTTTTTGGTCTTTTCCAACTGGAACAACATCAGAATCATAGATTAAAATATCTGCTGCCATAAGTATTGGATAAGTTAAAAGTCCAGTATTTGGGAATAAACCTTTTGCTATTTTATCTTTATAAGAGTGACCTCTCTCCATAAGTCCAACAGGAGTTACATTTGATAAAAGCCAAGAAAGTTCTACGTGTTCAGGTACATCTGATTGTAAAAATAGAGTGCATTTTTCTGGATCTAATCCAAGAGCAAGATAATCTAAAATAATATTTTTTGTACTTTCTCTTAAAAGTTCAGGTTTTGTAAGAGAAGTAAGAGAGTGATAATCAGCTACAAAATAAAATCCCTCATATTTATCTTGATTTTCAATAAATTGTTTCATAGCTCCAAAATAGTTTCCAAGATGTAAAGTTCCACTAGGTTGGATACCAGATAGACTTCTTTTCATAAAAAATTCCTCCTAAAATATTCAAAAATATATTTTTTATTTAAAATTCTCTGTATTATTACTAAATTATAAAACAAAGTTCAGAAAAAATTATACCATTATATTTTATAATAATCAAGTCTTAAAAAAAGTTATAGAAAACCCTTAAAAATCAAAATAATAATTGCTAAAAGCCAAAGATTTATATTATAATATAAGCATAAAATAAAGATAATATTATCAAAAAAGGGGCTGATTTTATGAAATATATAGCAGGGGTAGATATAGGAGGAACTAATACAAAAATAGGGATAGTTAGTAGTGAGGGAAGAATAGTTGCCAAAGAATCTATAAAAACTCTATCAATGGAAGGTGTTGAAAGTACTTTAAAAAGAATTTGGGCTAGTATAAAAGGACTTTTAGAAAAAAATGAAATAAACTATGAAGATCTTTTAGGTGTTGGAATGGGAATACCAGGACCAGTTAGAGAACAAGAGATAGTTGGATTTTTTGCAAACTTTCCTTGGGAAAAAAATCTAAATATTGCAAAACTTTTTAGAAATATAAGTGGAAAAGAAACAAAATTAGAAAATGACGTAAATGTAATTGCTTTGGGAGAGGCAAGACATGGAGCTGGAAAAGGAGCAAAAACAAGTATAACTATTGCTCTAGGAACAGGTATCGGTGGAGGAATTTACATTGACGGAAAAATTCTTTCTGGATTTAACGGAGCTGGTGGAGAAGTTGGACATATGAAACTTGTGAAAGATGGAAAACTTTGTGGTTGCGGACAAAAAGGTTGTTTTGAGGCATACGCATCAGCAACAGGAATAGAAAGAGAGGCCATTTCAAGATTAAAAGTAAATAAAACAAATAAACTTTATCAAAAATTAAATGGAGAGATTGACAAGGTAGAGGCAAAAGATGTTTTTGATTGTGCAAAAGAGGGAGATGCTTTTTCTCTTGATATAGTTGATTATGAGGCTGAATATTTAGCTATGGGTATAGGAAATGTTTTAAATCTTATAAACCCAGAAAAAATTATTTTAGCTGGTGGAGTATCACTTGCAGGAGATATTTTACTCGATAGAGTAAAAGAAAAACTTCCAAAATATGCTATGAGTGTAGCCCTTGAAAATGGATTTAGTATAGAACTTGGTATTTTAGGAAATGATTCAGGTATTTACGGAGCATCTGCACTTATAGGATAGAGGTGGGACTATGTTTGTGAGCCAAATAGAATTTAGAATAAATATAGTAGATGAAGTAAAAAATTGGGAGGAGGCTATCGAAATAGTTTCAGCTCCTTTATTAAAAGATCAATGTATAAATCAAAATTATGTGGAAGAAGTGAAAGAAAATATTTCAAAGGAAAGTTACAGATTTTTGGTTGATCACGATATAATTCTCGCTCACTCCCGTCCAAATGGAGATGTAAAGAAAAATGGACTTTCTTTTTTAAAAGTAAATAAGGGAGTTCAGTTTCCAAATTTAAAAAATAAAAATATAAAACTAATATTTGTTATTTCAGCCCTTAGTGTAAGAGAACATATGGATTGGTTACAACGTTTTGCAAAAATAATGGACGATGTTCATATGGTAGAAAAACTTAATAATGCTACAACAAAAGATGAAATAATAGAGATTTTTAAGAAAAAAATATATTAATTTTGTGAAAAGAGGAAATTTTAATGGTTATCAATGAGTTATTTAAAGATGTTGAATATAAAATTTTGCAAAAAGTTTCAGATGAAATAAATGGAGAAGATTTAGAATTTGACTCAAGAAAGATAAAACAAGGAGATGTTTTTATTGCGCTAGAGGGTTCAATTGTAGACGGCCACACTTTTATTTCAAAAGCTATAGAAAATGGAGCTAAAACAATCTTGGTTGAAAAAGATGTTGATAAAGTAGAGGGAATAAACTATTTCTTAGTTGATGGACTTAGAGAAAAAATGGGAATTATTGCATCTAATTTTTATGGATACCCTCAAAATCAACTAAAAATAGTAGGAGTTACAGGGACTAATGGAAAAACAACTACAACTTATATTCTAGAAAGTATCTTAGGAGAAAAAAATGTTGCGAGAATTGGTACTGTTGAATATAAAATCGGTGACGAGATAATTCCTGCTCCAAATACAACTCCATCTAGCTTAGAAATTATAAAAATTTGTAAAAAAGCACTAGAAAAAAATATAAAATATCTTATTATGGAAGTTAGTTCTCACGGACTAGATATTGGTAGAGTAAATATGCTAAGATTTGAGGCTGGAATATTTACAAACCTTACTTTAGATCATTTAGACTATCATAAAACTATGGAAAATTATTATCTTGCCAAAAGAAAACTTTTTGATTTAGTAAAGGATAAGAAAAATTCTATAATAAATATTGATGATGAATATGGAAAAAGATATTTAGAATATACAAATGGTATTAGTTATGGAATAGGTCAAGGAGACATTCAAGGTGAGATAAAACAAATCACAAGAGAGGGACAAGAGGTAACTATTAAGATTTTTGAAAAAGAATATAAAATTAATCTAAGACTTTTAGGAAGATACAATCTTTCAAATCTTTTAGGTGCTATTGGAGCTGTAAAAACTTTGGGACTTTCAGATGAGGAGATTATTTCAAAAATTCCTTTAATTCACGGAGCTCCAGGAAGATTTGAGCCTGTAAAAATAGATAGAGATTTTACTGTGATAGTTGACTATGCTCATACAGGAGATGCCTTAGAAAATATTTTAAAAAGCATAAATGAGTTTAAAACCAATAGAGTTATCACAGTATTTGGCTGTGGTGGAGATAGAGATAAAACTAAACGTCCTATAATGGGAGGGATTGCTGAAAAATACAGTGATATAGTTATTGTTACATCTGATAATCCAAGAACTGAAGACCCTGAAGAAATTATAAAAGATATTGTTGTAGGGCTTACAAAAGAAAATCATATAATAGAAATCCATAGAGAGAAAGCTATCGAAAAAGCTATCTCTTTGGCAGAAAAAAATGATATAATCTTAATAGCTGGAAAAGGACACGAAAATTATCAAGTGATTGGTAGAGAAAAAATCCATTTTGATGATAAAGAAGAGGTTATAAAAGCTATAAAAAAATTAAATAAATAATAAAAGAAAGGAATGATAATGTTAAATAAATTAGATAGAACAAGAGAAGTAAAAGTTGGGAATTTTACAATAGGTGGCAAACAAAGATTTACACTTATTGCAGGACCTTGTGCAATAGAAAACGAAGAGATGTCAATAGATGTTGCAAGAAAAATAAAAGAGATTTGCGATAAGTTAGGAATAAACTATATTTTTAAATCATCTTTTGATAAAGCTAATCGTTCTTCAATTCATTCTTTCAGAGGTGTTGGAATGGAAGAGGGGCTAAGAATTCTTAAAAAAGTAAAAGATGAAGTGGGAGTTCCCGTTATCACAGATGTTCACGAGTCTTGGCAATGTGAAAAAGTAGCCGAAGTTGTAGATATGTTACAAATTCCAGCTTTTTTATGCAGACAGACAGATTTAATAGTTGCAGCTGGAAAAACAGGTTTACCTGTAAATGTAAAAAAAGGACAATTTTTAGCACCTTGGGATATGAAAAATGTTGTTACTAAGATGGACGAGATAGGAAATCCAAATGTACTTTTATGTGAAAGAGGAAATATTTTTGGATATAATAACTTTGTAGTTGATATGAGAGGACTTTTAGAAATGAGAAAATTAGGAGTGCCAGTTGTATTTGATGCCACTCACTCTGTTCAAATTCCTGGAGGACTTTCAAGTTGTTCTGGTGGAAACAGAGAATATGTTTTCCCACTTATGAAAGCGGCGTTATCAATAGGAGTAGACGCGATATTTGCTGAAGTTCACCCAGAGCCAGAAAAAGCTCCTTGTGATGGACCAAATATGCTTTACCTAGATGATTTAGAAGAGGTTTTAAAAACTGCTATAAAACTTGATGATATAGCAAAAGATATGTAAAATAAAAAATAAAAATATTTTAAGAGGCTATTGCAAATTAAAAAATTAAGATTAAAAATTATTTTATAAAAGTTTGTTCGTTAAAATCATAAAACTCATCGTAACCAAATTTTGTGATTTTTAAGAATTGATACTTTCTTATAAAATTTTTTCAAAATTTTATAATCTATATTCTTAAAAAAATGCAATAGCCTTTTTTATATTTTATTAATTTTTCTGTAAATCACTAAAAAAATAATTAATTTATATAAAAAATCTAGAAAAATAATCTACAAAAATCAAAATTTTATTAAAATAATTTAGAAAAATTTAAAATTTTTAATAGATTTTAAAAAAATAAAATAAAAAATTTAAAAATTAAATCATTGATATTAAAAGAAAAATTTTAAAATTTAATAAAATTAAAAAAATATCGTTGACAAAATTTGAGTTGTAGGGTATAATAAATCTTGTCCGTGAGAT
>NZ_JADYTX010000048.1 GCF_021531475.1 Fusobacterium perfoetens
TAGAAGTCCAATAGAATATAGGAAATTTAAAGAAAAAAATGTTGATAATTAAATTGAGTACTTGACAGGGTACAGATCATTATTTTTGAAAGAGGAACTTAAAAACAAGAGCGATTCTATCATACAATATATTCAAAATCTCCAAACGTTGAATAAATCGGCTAAAGAAGAAGTGGATAGGTTGCAAAAACTAATAAAAATAAGAACTAACAAAATAGAACGGATTAAAAGTTATTTGATTTCAACTATGCAGATTCTTGAGCAGAAAAAAATAGAAACGGCTTTAGGCTCTTACGGGATTAGGAAAACACCTGATAAAGTTGAAGTTTATGATTTATCCGCACTGCCTAAAGAACTTATCAGAATAAAAGAGGAAAAAGAACCCGATAAAGATAAGATTAAAGCATATATAAAAGAACATGGCGAAGTGGCAGGAGCGAGAATAACTTGTGGTTATTCTTTACAAATAAGATGAAAATAAAATTATTTGATGAACTAAAAAATTTAATTTATGGATATGAAAGTAATTTCAATGGAAAAATAATATCAAAAGGAGAAGTGATTGAAAATGGTAGACGGAAAAATGATAAAATTGAAAAATGAAATTGATGAAAAAATCGAGCAGTTTGTTAATAATTCAGTTGAACTTAAAAAATTTATTTTATTTAGAAAAAATAATTTCTATGATTATAGCATAAGAAATACTATTCTTATATATAAACAGAATCCAAATGCAACTCTTGTTGCAGGTCTTAAGAAATGGAATGAACTTGGATATAGAGTGAAAAAAGGCAGCAGGGCAATTTCTATACTTGTTCCTCTTATTAGAAATATCATAAAAGACGGCAAAGAAAAAGACGAGATTTATGGTTATAAACCTGTATCTGTATTTGACAGGTCTCAAGTTGAAGAAACAGAAAATGCAGTTGAAATTCCAAGTATAGATGTAGAAATGAAATCATCAGAAGATTTTATATATACACCTATGAAATTATACCGTGCAGTTAAAAAATGTATTGAGCAGTATGCACCAATAGAGCTTAAAAAGACTTTCTATGATGATGAAGTTTCAGGTCAGACAAATGGAAAAACTATTTATATTAAAAAATCAAATAATCGTATTGATATGGCAGCTGTAATGGTACATGAATTTATCCATTATAACTGCCATTTTGATAATAAGGAAAAAATATCAAAAAGCAGAGCAGAAATAGAAGCTGAACTTGGAGCATTAATATTTGGAACTCACTTTGACCTAGACACATCAGGAACATATAAATATCTTTCCTCATACAGACGAGGTATAGACCTTGAAAAATCTTTTGAAAAAGTTTTGGAAATAATGGAGCAATTAATATATGGAACAGAGGAGAAGCAAGGAATTCAAGGAATAATCAATTCTTTATAAAGTAAGTTAATATAATATATTAAAGAGAAGTAATTGATATACACATTTTAAAGGTATTTACAGCTGTTCATATTTGCTTTTGAATAAAAAATATCAAAGAACATAAAAGAAAGGGCTTAAAAGCGATTTTATGAGATCATTTTTAAGAAGATACGGAGGAAAAAATGGAAAATTTACATATAACAAAAGGAATTGGAGAAAACTTAGATTTGAGATTGTTAATAACTGTTTCAATACTTTTGGAAGAAAAAATTTCAAAACTGCCAAAAGAAGATATTGATTACCTGCAAATTTTTGAAGTAAAAAATAATAAGCTGTTACATAGGCAGGAAGTCCCTGAACAATCAGAAGAATATATTTTACAAGGTAATTTTAAAAATACAAAAATTTGGGCAGTCAGAAATGAAGATATAAATTTTAATGAGACATGGAAGATAATGTTTCCGGAAGAATATTAAGGAGGAACGGCAATGGAAAATATTTTTGAAAAATTGAAAGCTAAATTTGATGAAAGGGACTTAGAATTTAAAATAGGGGCTACAAATACAGATAAAACAATGGGACTTGCATTAGCCTATGTTTCTGCAAGAGCTATTCAATCAAGGCTTGACGAGGTTTTAGGTATGGAAAATTGGAAAGTGTCTTATCGTGAGATAAAAGATGGTTTCCTTTGCACACTTTCAATAAGAATAAATAACGAATGGATAGAAAAAGAGGACGGATCAGGAGTCACTAGCTACGAAAGCATCAAAGGTGGTATATCTAATGCTTTTAAAAGGGTTGCCTCAAGTGGTTTCGGGATTGGAAGATATTTATATAATGCAAGAAACAGCTGGTATCCTATTAAAAAACAGGGTAACGGATATATCTTTGCTGAGACACCAAAACTTCAATTAAATGAAGAAAAACAAGATACAGCCAAAATAGAAACTAAGACTAAGCCAGAAGAACCAAAAGCAAATGAAATTATAATCACATTTGGAAAATATAAAGGTCAGAGCCTTATAGATATTTTTCATAACGACAGAGGATATATAAAATACTTAAGAGATAAGTCAAAGGACACAGATATTATAAAAGAATGTGAAAAATTACTTGCCAGTTAAGGAGAAGATATGGAAAGAGAATTGAAAAAAATAAATAAAGAGTATGAGGACTTCCGAAAGGAAGTTCTTTTACTCCCTAAAGAAAAAATATTTGATATGGCTTACAAAATTAATTTTTACCATGAAATTTGGAGCTTTCTAAACGATACAGGAAGAAAAATAAAATCTAAAATGTCTTTATCAGATTTATATGACTTTTTCCTGAGCAAAGACTACACAAGCATTGCCAGTTATACAGATGTTGAAGAACTTTTTGATAATTACGAAGAATGGTTGTAGGGATAATTTATGAAATGTAAAAAATGTACTTATTATGATGCAGAAAACGAATTTTGCTATTATTATTTACTACAAGGAACAGAACTTTTTGATTTAAATAAGAGAAAATGTAATCATTGGAAAAGAAGAATAAAATAACTAAAAAAGAACTTCGATGTTTTATTTCGGAAGTTCTTTTTTAAAATTTGGAATTTTAATATATAAAAAATAAAAAAAGTAGTAATAATTACTACAAAAAAATAGATTTTTTATAAATAAATATATTGAAAATAAAAGAATTTATATAAGAGTTAATTATAAAAATGTTCGTATTTTTGAACTTTAAATAAAGAGTTATAATAATAGTAATTACATTTAACGGGAGAATACAATGAGAAAACGTGTCAGAGTTTCAGTTCCTAATTTTGTAAGAGAAATTTTAGAGAACGATATGAGGTATTATGACTTTTCAAAAGATAAAATCTGCAACATTATAATTCAGAGATTAGGGTTTGAAAATACACAAAGTCTGCATAAAAAAGTAGTAGATAATACTTCTATTTTAAACTTTAATCTGAATGAAAAAAATACTGAGCTGTTTGATAATATGTTTGCTTTAAGCAAAGAAAAAATAGAGAGTGAATTTTTCAGAAGAATTTTTTCTACTTATGTAAATTTTCATCCGTTTCTCAGAGAAAAAATTTTGAATACAGAATTATTTCAGGTACTGGAAAATGCAATAAAAAATAAACATAAATTAAAAATTTATTATGAAAAAAAGTTATTGGATATTTATCCTGTAGCTTTTGAGAGAAATACAGATTTGTATACAATTTTAAAAGCTAAAAAAGACGGTAAAGAATTTCTTTTTGAAGTTAGATATATTGAAGTTTTAAAGGTGGATTAAATATGGAAGAAATAAAAGAACTTGAAAATAAAGAAAAATTGGAAGAATTAGCTGAATATTATCTTGAAAAATATTATGAGGCATTCAAGGAGCTGAGTTAATATGATTAAATTAACTGCTGATGATATTATACTTTTACACGAAAAAATAATTGATAAAACAGGTGGTATAAGAGGAATAAGAGATATTGGGCTTCTTGAAATGGCTGTAAGCTCTCCATTTGCAAGTTTTGGAGGAGAAGACTTATATAAAACAGTAGAAGAAAAAGGAAAACAGCTTTGTAATTCCCTTATAAGAAACCACCCATTTTTAGATGGCAATAAAAGGATAGGAATACTTGCTATGCTTGTATTCTTTGATTTGAATGGAAAAAAATTAAATATTACAAATGAAGAAATCGTTTCACTTGGTTTAGGAATAGCAAAAGGAAATGAAGTTTTGTAGTTTTATAAAATAAATATTCTGTGAAAATGGGATATTTATTTTTTAATATAAATACATAATGTAGGGGGTAAAAATGACTGCACTTGAAAAATTTATAGCAGAAAATCAAGAAAAATTAGTAAAAATTCATTGGAATGATATAGTTAATAATTATTCCGAAAATATAGGTTTATCAAAAATTCTATTAAACGATTTGGGAAAAGATGAGTATTTTAATCCGTTAAAAGATTTTTTCAAATCAATCAATAAAAATATTGATAATTATATAGAAAATACTGTAAATCCAAGCTATCAAATAGCCATTGTAGGAGCAATTAAAGCAGGAAAATCTACTTTGATAAATGCTCTTATTGGTCATGACTTAGCAAGTACAAATGTAACACCAGAAACAGCAACTTTAACAAAATTCAAATATTCAAAAAATAACTTTTTAAAAGTTAAATTCTATACAGTAGATGAATGGAACGAAATTTGGGAAAATGCCCAAGAGAAAAAAGCTGATATATTTTTGGAAGAATATAGTCATTTAAAAGCAGAGGAAGTAAAAGATTATCTGCTTGGAAAAAAAGAGATTTACCAAGAATTTTCTTCTATTGATGAAATGAAAGAAGAAATAGTAAAATGGACTTCTTCTCAAAAGAAAGAACATTACTTCGTAAAAGAACTTGAAATAGGGTTAAATGATTTAAAACTTCCTGAACAGATATGCTTGGTTGATACACCGGGATTAAATGATATTATAGATTACAGATCTAAAATTACAAGAGATTATATTGATTCAGCAAATGCTATATTAATATGTGTAAATGCAAAAACATTAAGAAATGAAGAAATGCTTACCATTGCAAGAGTATTTTCAAAAGCAAAATATAAAAAAGATAAAATTTATATTTTAGGAACACAGATAGATACAATGAATTCTTTTGAAAATTGGCTTACTCAAAGAGAAGAGTGGTTAAAAATTCTTAGAAGAGAAGAATATTTTGAAACTATGTTAAAAGCCAAAACTCATTTGTTAGGTATAAGTTCTTATGCTTATTCAAAGGCAATTACTATAAAAACAGAATTAACAGAAGACGATATTTGGGATTTAAATGAATTAAAATTAATGAATCGTGAAGAAGCAAGAAAAAGTAGAAAATTAGTAGAAGATGGCTTATATACAAAAGAAATGGTCTGCGAATTAAAAGAAAGAATAATAAATTATTCAAGAATAGAACATTTAAGGGATATTATTCAGGTTGAATTATTAAAAGACTTCAATGATTCTTTGGTTAAAGATTTTGTTGAAAAATATAAAATTTTAAAATCTGAAATTAACCTTTTCGGTAAAAAACATAAAGGAATTTTAGAAGATAAAAAGAAAGAACTTGAAATGACATCAGAGGAACTTACTAAGAAAATTGAAGCTGAAAGAGAAAGAGTAAGAGAAATTGAAAAAATAAATGATACTTTAGAAGAAAAAATAAGAGAAACTACTGAAAGTTTTAATTTAGATTTTTCTAAATTAGAAAAAAGTTTTAAAGAGTTAGAGGAAAAAATAAAGGAAATTAATATAGACTAGGGAGGAAATAATATGGGATTTTGGTCTACACTTGCTAAAGGAACTAAAAGTTTTCTTAAAGGAGCAGAAAAGTTTTTAAAAGCAGGAGGATTGGAAGTAGTATTAGGGGTAGCAAATTGGGTAAAAGAAAATATTTTTGGCTTGTCTGAAACTCCAAGTTATGACCCTGAAACAGCTGAAATTAATGAAACTAAAAAAATAAATGAATTATTGGAAAAATGTATAGAAAGCTATAGCAAAGAAGCTGAGGAATATGATGAATTGGCTAAGGGAATAATTGAAGACCAATGTTTACTATTAAGCCAAAAATTAGTAGAAATAAATGAAGTTTCGGGTAAAAAAATAATAGATGACTATATTTTTAAAGCTTTTAAAATGAATTTAGAACATATCAGAAAAGAATTAGATAAAATATATTCAAAGCAAATTGCTAATGTTTTTTCTTTAAATAATAATAATTTATTAGATATATTAAAATTAGATAAAGGACAAGAAAAGCAAGATAAACTTAGAGAATTGGCAGCAAATACAATAACAGAAGCAAATAATATATTACTTGAAGAGCTTTCTAAATTTATAAAGGAACAACAAAGTTTTATTTCTGTAAAACTGGAAGAATATATGGAGAATATAAAAAATGATTCCATTGCTGCAAGAAATGCAACAGAGCAAATTTTAAAAAGTACACAAGAAGACAGAGAATATCGTTTAAACTTGGAAGAAAATTATAAAACTTTAATAAATAAACTAAATCTTTTGGACGAGGTTTTATTGGAGGAAAGATGTTAAGAAAATTACTGTTTTTTTCAAAGTATGATGGAGATAAAATGAATGAAAAATTAGATGAAACTTTGGAAAATCAAAAAAATATTTTGAATAAAATGGAAAAGTTACATTCTCAATCTTTAGAAATTCAAAAAATTATGTATGAAGAGATTAAAAAAATAAGTTCTGAAATTTCTAAAAATGAAAAAAACCAAGAAGCAATATTGCAAAAATGTTCTTTTCTGTTGGAAAAACAAAAAAGAGATAATGAAAATATCTATGGGATAATAAATCAATTACTGTTAAAAGATTTATTAAAAACTTATAAAAAAGAAATTGAAACAATTCTGAATTATAAAAAATAATTTGTGAGGTATTTCTATGATTAGAGATGTAAACAGTCAGGTTGAAAAAGCAGTCAATGAAATAGAAATGAGATATTCTAGAGGAATAAAATTTAGATTAGAAGATTTAATTTCTGTTTCTTCTTGTATAAATGAAAGTAATTTTGCAAATTTCAGAAATTCTTTAAAAAGTAAATTAATAAATAAAAGAGTGGCTCAAATATATTCTGTAAGAAATGATGGGACAACTTATATTAAATTATAAAATAAGGTGATAATATGGAATTGGAAAAGGCATATAGAGTTTTAAAAGTAGAAAAAACTGCAACATTAGAAGAAATAAGAAATTCATATAGGGAATTAGCTAAAAAGTACCACCCTGATTTATACCAAAATAACCCTTTGGCATATTTAGCAGAAGAAAAATCAAAAGAAGTAAATGAGGCATACGAGGTATTGGAAGATTACCTTGAAAATAAAGAAAAGTATTTCTATGAGGAAGAAAATTATAACAGCCAGTATGAAGATCTTAAAACAGATAAATACCAAAAACATTATTCAAACTCATCATTTTGGGACAAAGTGAAAAAGATTGCAAAAAATGCAGGACTAAAAGTAATCTGTTATGCTCTTACATTATATTATGTACTTCAAAAAGATAATGTTCCTGTGGCAGATAAAGGAATAATAATAGGAGCATTGGGATATTTTATACTGCCTATTGATTTAATTCCGGATTTTATTGCAGGACTTGGTTATACAGATGATATAGGAGCTATGCTCATTGCAATAAAGAAAAGTATGGATTATGTAGACGAAGAAGTAAAATGTAAGGTTTATTTAAAATTAAATGAATGGTTTGAAGTAGAATACGAAGAAATAGAAAATATTTTGAAAGTGTAGGTAAATCATATGGCAGATAATATTTATAATTCAAGCTGTTTAGTAAAATCTTATACTTCAGATTCAGCTATGCAGTATTGGATAGATGATATAAAAAAGAGAGGGTATAAACTTACTTTCTTTGATACTCAATATGATCCTGTAAGAGCAACTATGGTTTATACTGCTGTAATGGAGTTGGAAGAATGCAAGAAGTAATAGTTAAATGTACGAAGATTTCAATAACAGGCTGGAAAGAAAAGGATAATTGGAAACTTGGTACAATGAAAGTTCAAGGCGAGGGACTGAATATCTTATATTTTGCAAAAGAAGTTGAAAAAGTTAATAAAGAATTATTCAAGAATGCCTTTAAATTTGATGAAATAAATAATTTGATTATAAATAATCATGAAGCAATAAGAATAGTAAGAGTTCCAAATAAAAAAGAAATTTTATTAGCTGTCAATGATGAAAAAGGCAATCTTTCTTTAGGAATAACAATTTTCTCATCAGCAAAAATAAATTTTACTGATGTAACAGCTCTTGAGTCAAAATATAAATTTTGATGAGAAAGATTAAAGAAAGGGAATATTATGTCATTTATAGAAAAAAATTTAGAAAATACAGTGAATTATTATAATGCAAAAAAATTACCAAACTTTAAGGTGCTAAATGATAATAATAAATATATATAAATGTTAAAAAAATAAAAAAATAGATGAATTAATAAAAAAATTAAAAAGTATAAAAAATGATTCCATAGAAAGAATATTAAGGTTAAATACTGTTATTGATATAGAAATTAATGGGGAGCTTTCTGAACCAAAAGAAATTTTAAATAATAAAATAAAAAATTTTGAAGAAAACAAAAAAGATAAAATAAAAAGTTTATTAAAGAAATTAATAAAAATTCTTTTGAAAAAAATTTATGTTTAGAAAAAATCGTAGATGAATATTATATAAAAGTAGAGTACAACAAGAATAAAACAAGTTACATATATATTGCTGAAATTTTTGAAAAATAAAAAATATGGAGGTCAAGATGTTATTTATCGAAAAAATGCAAAGTCAACTTGAGAAAAAAGATAATTTAAAACTAATTTTAGAAAAAAGAAAAAATATAGAATTATTAGATGACTTGACTAAACAAGAAGAAGAAAGATTTTTGTTTTTATTAAAAAAAGTAAATGATTCAGCAGAGAAAGCAGCTAAATATTTATATGATCATATGGATTTATGGTATAGTTTAGGTTTAGTATATGAATTTCCTGAAAAGTTTTATTGTGAATATTATACATATGGTGGTCCTTTAGAAGTATTGGAAAATTTTTATACATTATTCGATGAAATAGTAATAGACCCAAAAACTTTTGAATTTAATATATTAGAATTAAAAAATATTATGGAAATAAAATTAGAAAATAATAAACCTATTTTCTATATTCCCCCAAAAAAGAAAAAAGAAAGAAAAGGATGGATAAAAAGAAATGAGTATAAACGTTTTCCTTTGGAAAAATTAATTATAGAGTGGGGGACTTTATTTCTTATCTATAATTTACATAATTTAATTTCTAAAGATGAAAAAATAATAACTTTTTATGAAGAGAAATATGAAAATAAAATTGTTCGAGCTGTTAACAATATAATAAGAGCACTAGAATATATAATTTATGAGACTAAAAAAACTTATTATTTATATTCCACAAAAAATATTTATTCCACAAAAGAAAAGATAGAGAAAGAATTGTTTGTAAAAAATAAATTAAGGTTACCAACATTTGATGTATTAAAACGAGATAATAGGTATATAAAAAGACTAGAGGCTGATTCAAGTTATAATCCATTCCAAGATTTAAAAGATTTGATTGAAAAATTAAAAATTTTGGATTTTACTAAAAATAATCATGAAGAAATAAAATTAAAAACATTAATAAATACTAAAAAAATTTATGATGATATTGGAACTTTACGAGAAAAATTGCAAAATGATTTTTTCAAAATAATTAATGAAGTCATTCAACTAGATGAAGAATTAGAAAATGATATTTTAAAACTTATTGAAATTGTTACCAATCCAGTTCTTTGTGGTATAGAAAATTTTATAATAGGTAAAAATATAAAATACTATATAAAAATAGAGCTTGAAGAAGAAGAATATGATTTTTGGAGTCTTCCTCAAAAGTATAGTTATTTCTATCTTGCTGAAATAATAAATTAGAATGAAATATCATAGCTTATAAGAATGATTTTGATTTACAATTTTTAGAAAAATCAGGTAATGATGAGCTTAGAATACTTTTTAATTCTCTTATGTATTATAGAAAAAAATCAATAAATGACAGTTTTAAAGAATTTTGGGAAAGAGTAATCATTGAATCAGAATTTTATAATAAAAATACAGGAAGAATAACCTATAAAAAAATAGTTGAAGATACAGCAGAAAAACTGTCCGTTGAAAATTTTCAAAATTATCATTTGGAGGAATTAGAAGAACGGATATTTAAAAAAGTATTCTCAATAATAGCTCTTTCCTATGGAGAAATAGAAAAAATGGTATTTGAACCTGAAATAGTGGCAAATGAATTAAAAAACAGAATGTTTCTGCATGAAGATATTTCGTTAAACAGAATAAGTTTTATGTATTTAGGATATGCTTTAAGAAATTATACTTCAAAAGTTATTTCTGGATTTTTGACAAGTCCTTTCATGCTGTTTATTGATGAAAATCTTGAAGAAAAAAATTTAAAATTAAAAACAAGACTTATAATTTCTTTTATAATATTGGTAGCAATATTAAGAAAAGTGAGAAAAGTTTTTGATAAAAAAACATCTATTGAAAATTCTGGCTTTGTTTGTGATATAAAGAAAAAATATTCCGATATGTCTATGTTTCAAATAGAGTTTTTGAAAATATTTGAAAATTCTAAAATAATTGATGAAGAAACTCAAAATAAAATTTTAAGAATAGCAAGAATATCTGAATATTTTGAAAAAGCAGTAAACGGTTATTATATTAAAATTGAATATTCTAAGAACGCTGAAAGCATTGTAAAGATAATAAAAGCAATATAAAAATTATATAATATTTTCTTTTATAATTATATTTAACAATCCTGTGTATACATATACATAGGGGGTAAATTATGAAAAAGAGATTATCTTACAGGAAAGCTAAAAAAGGCATTGCAGAGCAATATGGTATCAGTATTAATCAAGATATAATAAAAAGTCTTGGTATAACAGAAAATAATAGAACAGTAGAGATAAATTATAATGACAAAACAAAAGAAATAATTATAAAAAAGATATGATAAGTCTACAGAGAGGATAAAACCTCTCTTTTTTTATACAACAAAATACATGTATATGATAGAAATTTATTTTTGTATAAGAGGATTATACCCTTAAAGACCTAAGGGTATATACATTTTTACTCAAATAAATTCAAATTTAAAATATGGTGTTTTTCATAGAAAATACAATAAAAACAGCTAAAAATAGGGTAAAATACCCTATTTTTGTTATAAATCACAGTAAAATAAGCAGTAGGTATCAATATGAGCGAGAATGGAATGTAAGCGAATAAATTGATACCTACTGAAAAGATAGATTATAAAATAATAAATTAAAGACTAACTATTAAATGTCAAGTCAAAAATAAAAAAATTAAATAAATTTGTTAATTTAAAAAAATGCATCACAA